>JANNCG010000807.1:0-3784 GCA_031386385.1 Myxococcales bacterium | reverse complement strand
GTACCTCGCGGGTGCCAAGTGCTCGATGGCTACGCTTTTGAGAAGCATGTACTCAACGCGCGCTCAAAGCGAGGCCTCGGCGTGCCACCCGAGTGGTACGAAGTCCCCACATACTACCGATCAAATCCCCGCGCGGTGGTGGGCCATGACACCACCATTCTGTATCCACCTGACGAAACACAGTGTGATTATGAGCTCGAGTTTGCTGCCGTCCTGGGACGCAACGTGCGCGATGCGACTGTTGAGCAGGCTACCAGCGCTATCCTCGGCTACACGATCTTCAACGACTGCACCGCACGCGCCGCACAACGCAAGATCATGGCAATGGGCCTGGGTCCCGCGAAGGGCAAAGACTTCGCCAATCAGTTGGGCCCGGTGCTTGTCACCCCCGATGAGCTCGGCGACATCAATAACGTCGAGCTCGTCGCCCGCGTAAACGGAAGCGAGTGGAGCCGCGCAAAGTTTGGCACCGCAGAGTATTCGTTCGGCGAGATCATCGCGTTTGCGTGCCAGGGCATCGAGCTGTGGGCCGGGGACGTTATCGGCTCCGGTACCGTCGGCTTCGGCTGCGGACTCGAGCTAGACAAATTCTTGGGCGACGGTGACGTGGTAGAGCTCGAAGCGACCAACGTGGGCATTCTGCGGTCTAAAGTCGGTCGCGCCCCTGCACCACCGGTCTTCGCACACAAGCGCAAGAGCACATAACTCAATCATTATAGGCGTCATGGATCTTAAGGCGACGCGTGAACCAGACGGTCTCTCAGGCAAGCACGATGAACCACTCCCGCACGTGCGCCGAAACCCAAGCCTCCATGAATGAGCAACGCCCGGTTTGGATGAGCGCGTGACCGAGGACCACGACGAACCACAGACCCTGCAGCTCGCGGTGGATCCAGGGACGCTCGGGGCCGATGCTCCTACGGTGACGTCGTCGGTCGATCCGCCGACCCGCATCGCGAAGGCCGCGAGCGAAGACCCGCTGCTCAACCAACGCGCTGGAGACTACATTATCACCGAGCGCCTTGGTGTTGGCGGAATGGGGATCGTGTACAGCGCGCTGCACCCAGTGATCGGCAAGGCCGTCGCGATCAAAGTTCTGCGACCCGAGTTCGCTCGAGACCCAGAGCAAGCGAAGAGTCTGTTTGACGAAGCAAGCGCGATCGCCCGCATCCAACACAGGGGAATCGTGGATGTCTTCAACGTCGGACAGCTTCCAGACGGGCGTCACTATTTTGTCATGGAGCTGCTGCACGGGCAGTCGCTGAGCGACGTATTAGGCCGTCGCAAACAACTCCCTCTGGTCGAGGCGTTAGAGCTCTTCGACGAGATTTTAGCGGCCCTCGGCGCGGCGCACACGGCGGGGGTTGTGCATCGTGATCTCAAGCCGAGCAACGTGTTTTTGGTGACTCAGCAAGACGGCGCGACCTACGTCAAGCTGTTGGATTTTGGCATCGCGAAGCGGAGCGATCCGAAAGAAGGATCGACTTCGCAGACCCGAAACGAAGTCTTCGTTGGGACCCCCGAGTACGCCGCACCCGAGCAGTCGACTCTCGGGACAATCGGGCCGTTTACGGACCTGTACAGCGCGGCGGTGCTGCTCTTCGAGATGCTGACAGGGCGACTTCCGTTTGTCGGGCCATCGCCGGTTGAGCTGCTCGTTCAGCACCTGGAGCTTCTACCACCGGCGGCGTCTTCGTTTGCGCGGGGCATTTCACCGGCGATGGACGAGCTGCTGGGATCGTTAATGGCGAAAGACCCCTCCGCGCGGCCCGCGTCCGCACAGCTGGTCCGTGCGAAGGTGCGGCTGCTGCTCACAGAGGCGCGGGACCGCGAATCCACCGTTGAAGCCTACGATGGCACGGCGCCAGCTGGTGCGTTTGTCCTGCGATTGGGCACGCGATTTGAGCTTGGACTCTCTTGGATTACCCCCGCGTTGAGCGCACTTCGACGCGCAGTACCCGAGCGCAGCGTGCATCTGGGCTTTGGCGATAGCCCTGAGCTGGTGCGACGCTTGCGCAGTGGACAACTCGACTGTGCGGTGACGAGCGCGCGAGTGCAAGGCGAGTGGCTGCGCCGCGAGGACCTTCACGAAGAGCGCTACTCGTTTGTGGGGCCGCCCGGGACACCGCTCACGTTTGATCCCCGCGAGTGGGTGCTCGCAGACGTACACGAGGACCTGCCGTTGTTTCACTATTTGCTCGATGTTCACCCCGCCGCGAAAGAGTGGAAGTTCGACCGCGTTGAGCTACTAGGGACCATCGCAGCGGTTCGCTACCGCACCCGAGAGCGATCCAACGACTGCCCGGTCCTCGCTGTGCTCCCGACCTACTTCGTCGCCGACGACCTCGAACGCGGAAGGCTCGTCGAGATGCTGCCCGAGCTCTCGTTAGCGCGTGACCAGTTTCGCTTGCTGTGGCGCCAAGGACACCCTCGCGAGCGAGAACTGCAGCAACTCGCTGCGGAGCTACGTGCAATTCCTCTGAGATAATTCAACACCGAGTATGCTGGCTCTCCGCTCGCAGTCGCTCAATCTCGGAGTCGCTTCCGAGTACTGTTCCGTTGAGCAATGGGGAAGCCCCCTCAATTGGCGAGTCGCCGCTCGATCCGAAACCAAATCGTCCACTGTGTCGCGCACTGCACGCATCGCATACGCGCAGCGCGCAAGATCGCACCTTCCAGGACCACCGCGTCGTGTACCTGCAATCGCAGCGATCCAAGGCATTTTGCACACGGAATACTCGCCGCCCTTAGCTCAACCAACGACGCCGAGTCCACAACAACTGGATGCTCTTGCGAGCCACCATCGCTCATCAAAAAGAGCTTCACCCTTTGATCGACCAGTTTTTGTAGCGCACGCTCTGCCGCGCGTCGCTCTGTACGCTTGCGAAACACGTGCTGGTTTAGCGCATAGTTTGTCGCACATGCAACTCACGTTGCGGGCCTCTAGCTACAACGTCGGCTGTGATCGTGGCGACGGGGCCGAGAACATGTGCGGCCAACCAGCGTCCCAGCTGAGTCGATCCGCTAGGACCAGGCGACCCGGGGCACCTCCAACGCGGCCTGCAACCCAAGCGTGAAACACATGGACCCACTCCCCACCGGGTCCGACGACCACAGAGCCGTGACCCGGACCGGCAAACGAGTTGTTGCTCGTCAAGATCGGCTGTGGTGCTTTCACAAATGGCCCCGTCGGTGCGCGTGAGCGGGCCACGCCGATCGCGTACCGCGTGCTCGCATAGCCGTTGGCGCTGTAGAACAAATAGTACCAACCGCCCTCGAAGATCATCCACGGAGCTTCAACCAAAGTGCCCTCCCAGGGTTGATCTTCGCGAATGAGCTGAGTGCGCGCACCGACCAGCGATATCCCGTCCGCGCCGAGGCGCTGGGCATAAATCGGCGTGGCAGTTCCCACGTCGTTTCCATCAACCTTGTACAACAGGTATTGTGTGCCATCGGGTGCTTCGAAGTGATGTGCGTCGATCACGCCGGGGTTTGGATCGCGCACCAGCGGGCGGCCGATGTCCGTAAAAGGCCCGAGCGCGGTGGGCCCCGTTGCGGCGCCGATGCAGAGGCTTCGATCCGCCGTGTTTCGCGCGCTGAAGTAAGCGACCCAGCGACCTTGCACGTGGTGAATCTCTGGAGCCCAAAAGTCGGTGTTGGCCCAAGTAGGACGGCGACCGGGAGCGAAGATCGTCCCTGCCGAGCGCCAGTTGATGAGATCCGTCGAGACACGCAGCGCATAGTCACCGCCGGTGCACGCCATTACGTACCGCGCCCCATCACG
>JANNCG010000752.1:0-4378 GCA_031386385.1 Myxococcales bacterium | reverse complement strand
CTCCAAAAGCACCGCCGCGCTTGCAACTTAGCTACCGATTTTCGCTTGCGGTGACCATCCCCGCGTTGGTGTTGGCCGTTGGATCGCTGACCGCTGTGCGCAGTTATCTTCGTACAAAAGCTGCCGTTCATGCGCTGAGCGAGTCGGTGTTTTCGCACGTCGCGGTGCAGGCCGAGGCACAAACAACGAGTGTCCTGGGGAGCGCGGTTCCGGCGCTTGAGGTGCTGACAAAGCTGTCCGTTGAGCACCAGCGGGCTGACGCGCACGACGGTGAGCTCACGCGGCGGCTGCTCGCGACGCTTGAAGCAAACCCGGTCTTTACGTGGGTCAGCTACGGAGACGCGCAGGGGGAGTTTGGGGGAGTGTCTCGTCCCGAGGTGGGCCGCATTCGGTTTAACCACTCAGTTCGTTTGCCCGACGGGACGACCGCTCGCGACGAGCATGACCTGCAGCCCGACCGCTCACACACGCTCTTTTTGCACCAAGACAACACAGGCTATGACCCCCGCATGCGCCCTTGGTACCGCGCCGCGGTCACCGCACATGGGCCCGCTTGGACTGCGCCGTACATCTTTTTTACCAGAAGATTACCAGGCATTTCGTACACTCAGCCGGTGTTTAACGCCGATAGGTCCATCGCTGGGGTGTACTCAGTGGACTTCGAGCTCGATCAACTCTCGCGCTCCATCGCTCGCTTGCAGCCGAGCCCTCACGCGCAGGTGTTTGTGTTTACTCCAAGCGGTGAGGTCATCGCGCACCCAACACTTTCGGTGATTCACCAAGTACAGGGAGCCGAGCCACGGTTAGCGCGCTTGACGGACGTCGCTGATCCCGCCATCGCGGCATTTAGCGAGTCTTTTCGCAGCTTATCTCGAGCTCCCAACGCGCGTGAAAACCTCAAGCACTTTGTCTTCTTGGTCAACGGAGCACGCTATCTTGGCAGCGTGGCGACGCTCCCCGTAGAGGGAAACCTTGAGTGGCGTGTCGCCGTTCTGGCGCCCGAGTCCGACATGCTGGGGGACGCGGACCGAGAGAACCGCACGACGCTCTTGATCGGAGTGAGCAGCGTGATCGCCGCGGTATTACTCGCTTTATTGCTAGCGAATCGTGTTTCGAAGCCCATCAAGGTGCTCTCGGACGAGATGAGCCGTGTGGGGGATTTTCGTTTGGACAGCGGCCCGCCCGTGCGGTCGATGTTTGCCGAGATTGACGCGATGGGGCTCGTCCTTGAGTCGATGAAGCGCAGCTTGATGAGCTTCGGAAAGTTTGTTCCGCAGGATGTGGTGAGGGCGGTGTTTTCGTCGGGGCGCGATGCTCAGCTCGGTGGAGAGGTGCGCGAGCTCACGATTATGTTCTCTGACCTAGCGGGATTCACCACTCTGTCAGAGACGATGGAGCCGGACGCTCTTGTAAGAACACTTGGAGGCTATCTCAACACCATGGCAGGCACGATGGGGTCACACGGCGGGACTGTCGACAAGTTTATCGGCGATGGGATCATGGCTTTTTGGAACGCTCCTCTCCCAGACTCCGAGCACGCTCTGCGCGCTTGTACAGCTGCACTTGAGTGCCAAAAACAGCTCAGCTTACTTGGCGATCAAGACGAACATCGCTGGGTAAAAACCACGAAAACTCGCATTGGGATCGCCACCGGCGAGGTCGTGGTTGGCAACGTTGGGACCCCCGCGCGGCTCAACTACACCGCCATGGGTGACGCGGTAAACCTCGCCGCGAGGCTTGAGAGTTTGAACAAACAATATGGGACGGTCTTGATGGTCGCAGAGAGCACCTATCGCCAATGCGCAGACAAGATCACTGCCCGCGCGATCGATGTGGTCGCGGTGCAGGGCAAGGCGCAAGGCGTTAGAGTTTATGAACTAATTGCGTTGAGCAAGGACGCATCCGAAGCGCAAACGCAAATGGCTCAGCGGTGTGACCAGGCGCTTGATTTGTATTTGGCAAGGGATTTTACAGCTGCTTTGGCAATCTGGCAACCCATGGTGCTCGCGGACCCCGCAGATCGGGCCATCCAAGTAATGACAAATCGGGCAGAAGAATTTTTGCGAACCCCGCCCCCAAACGACTGGGACGGCGTGTATGTCGCCAAGGGAAAGTGACACCCCAACGTCCTACCTGTGGTAACAACTGTACGAACCTTCGAGAACCGTGAATGTCCGCTGAACCCGCACTCAACAACGACCCCTCTGACGAGGTCGCGTGGCTCCCCAACGGAACCGCCTTCGGCAAGTACACCATTGTGCGCCCCCTCGGTGCCGGCGGAATGGGTCAAGTCTACGAGGGCGTCCACACCGCGCTCAACAAACGCGTCGCGATCAAAACACTGCACCGCTCGATGGCCTCGCTGCCTGAGGTCACCGCAAGGTTTATCCAAGAGGCCGAGTCCATCGCCAAGATCGATCACCCCAACGTTGTGGGCGTGATTGACACAGGTGTTGAGCACGAGATGCCATACATCGTGATGGACTTTCTCGAAGGAGAATCCCTCGCGAGCCGCATTGACCGCGAGCGAAAGATGGACGTGTCCGAGGCTGTCGAGATCGTCCTTGGCGTCATAGCCGGCGTGATGGATGCGCACGCGGTGGGGATCATTCATCGCGACTTGAAGCCCGACAACGTGTTTTTGACCCGTGATCGGCGCGGCAGAATCGTCCCCAAGGTGGTGGACTTTGGCATCGCGCGGCTCGTTGAAGAGGGCCAAGCGCGCGCAAAGACACAGACCTCAGCGGTGATCGGGACGGTGCAATACCTCGCTCCTGAGCTGTTAGATGGCGCCAAAAACGCAGGCCCCGCGAGCGATCAGTACGCCATCGGCGCGGTGCTCTATGAGTGCCTCACTGGCCAATGTGTGATTGACGGCGACTCGATGATCGAGATGATCTCATCTATCGCTCGCAGCCTATATAAGCGCCCCATTGAGCTAAGGCCCGAGCTGTCGCCAGAGCTTGACGCGATCATCATGCAGACGTTAGAGCCCCGACCAGCCGCGCGGTTTCGCTCGCTGCTGGTGTTAGGTGAGGCGCTGTTTGCGTTCGCGAGCGATGAGGGGCAGGCCATTTGGGCCGGTGATTTTGGCCACGGACCCGCGGTCGCACCGCGAACAAGCGTTGTGGCGCGGGTGAGCCAGCTCGACGCGGCGCCGGTGTCACGGGCGCCTACAGAGATTGAGCGCGCGCCCACGGCTCATGCGGTTGCTGCCAGATCCCGAACACCGATCTTTATCGCAGCGGCGTTTGGAGTGATTTTAGTCGGCGGCGCGGTCGCACTCAAAGTGATGAGCTCGGGACCCTCGACAACGGTGCGAACTGAAGACCACACCCAGGGAGTGGTCCCACCCGTCGCGCTCACAGACGTTGCAGCGGTGAACGCCGCGCAGACCGAAGCTCACGAGCAAGACGCAGCGAGCGTGAGTGGAGTGATCGCTCAGAGCACCGAAGTCGACGCGAGTGCTCCGACAACCCAAGCTGTTATTTCAGTGCGAAATACCAATCCAAATGGTGGACGCAACACGCATAACACGGTCGCAAATGGTCGCAACGGGTCCCAGCAGACCAGCACGGCAACGGCCACAAACACACAGACAACGACACAAACAAACACCCCGCAGAGCACTGGGACCCACAACACGGCCATCCGCGAAGGTGCCAATGCGGCACCGATTATTCATTGAATCATCCGAGCAAACGATGCGACCTCAATCGAACCTAGTTTTTTGCAGCTTCTTAGCGCTTGTCTCAGTCAGCTCTGCCGCGAACGCACAGCGCCGTCGGCCCAGACAACCGGTACCCCCGACAACGCCCACTGCCCCCGTCGCGGTCACTCCTGTTGCGCCGACGCAAGAGCCCGTCGCACCCCCTACGGTCAGCGAAGCCGAGCGCCTTGTGGATGCTGGAATCGCCGCCCGCGAGCAAGGCCATGACGAAGAAGCGTTGACGCTGTTTCGCCAGTCTTGGGAGCTTGATCATGGCGCCCGTGCGCGTGCGCAGATGGGCTTCGC
Source organism: Myxococcales bacterium (assembly GCA_031386385.1). Classification (GTDB taxonomy): domain Bacteria; phylum Myxococcota_A; class Polyangia; order Polyangiales; genus JANNCG01. Next base: position 363 of record JANNCG010000752.1, on the reverse strand, counting down.
CGAGCAAGCTTTGGGGCACTGGGTTGAGGCCGAGCAGTACGTTGAAGAGGGCCTCGCGACGACGGATCCGTGGATTGAGCGCAACCGCGCTGCACTTGAGCGCGCCCTCGCGACGATCCGTCAGAACATTGGGACGCTTGAGCTGCGCGGCGGTCGTCCCGGTGCACAAATTTTTATCAACGAGCGACCCTCGGGGACCATGCCACTGACGCGTCCATTGCATCTACGGACGGGCCAAACTCAGCTGCGTGTGCAGGCGACGGGGTACTCGAACTTTACACGCACGGTTGAGATTCGCGCAGGAGTGCTCTCTCGCGAAGACGTTGAGCTGCTCGCGGTGGCAGGCTTGGGCAACACAGGCAA
>JANNCG010000737.1:0-6067 GCA_031386385.1 Myxococcales bacterium | reverse complement strand
CCTCGGTCGGTTCGCAACCCTATCCCACCGCGTTGAAGGTAGGCTTCGTCACGCTTGTGGGGATCGATCAGTCTCCGGGCTCAACCGTTCAGTCGTCCGGCTTTACAGGAGACGACGACCTCGCTCACCTCGGAAAGCTGCTGCACAGCCAACAGTTGCTCGATGGACAGACCGTGGTCCTCTGCGAGCACTACCCCTGGGCTCACGCGAGCGGTTCGCCCTTTGACTCCGTCGGAAACCGCCTGCGTGACCTCACTGCAACGCAGCGCACCGTGATGAACGCCCACTATGCTCCACACGTGTTGCTGCATGGTCACGTCCACGATGGATGGACCGACACGCTCATGGTGCACAACAAACTCATAGTGACCGCAAATCCTGGTGGCGGTGCGGTGGCATTTGATGCTCAAACAACGCGCAGCGCTGTCTTTAACGTGTACACATTTGCCAGAGAAAACACTGATCAAACGCAGTTAACTATCGAGCCGTGGCGCTTCAACGGGACCGAGTTTATCCGTCAAGCTTCTCAAGCTTTCGCACTGCGTCAGTGATCGTCACGGTGTACTGCTCACTCACGGGTGTGGACTCTTCAACCGCCAAAACTTTTTGCGCCATAGGCAGTGACACAATCCTCCGTATGGCCAACGTCCGCGCGTTTGCGGTCGCGGTCTGCTCAGACACCCCACCGAGCATCTTGCCGTCCTCCATGTGATGCACATAGAGGGCCTCGCCCTCGATCTTCTCGTCTTTCAGAGCGATGACATCTTCGATGGGCGTACCGTTTGAATCGAACCGACGCCACACCTGCTTGGCACCCCCATAACTCGCTTTGCCTGGTGCGCGTTTGGCCACGGGAATCGCGACCCCGCGCCGATCGTGCACCAACACCAACTTATACACCGCTCCAAACGAGGCCGAGTCTGGACTGAGCACAATCGCAGTCCCGACACCAAACGCGTCGTACGGTGCGCCCGCTGCGAGGATGGACATGATCTTGTATTCATCCATGTCGTCGCTCGCGATAAGCTTGATGTCTTTGCGACCCGCCGCGTCCAGGATCGATCGGACCTGAGGGCCCAAGCGCGCAAGGTCACCAGAGTCCACACGGACTGCGTGTACAGAGGGTCCCGCTTTGGCCGCGCGGAGGGCACCACGAAGAGTGTCCCAGGTGTCGATCAAGAGCGAAGTTCCATTAGGAAAAGACTCGGCGAATGCGTGAAAAGCGCCCTCTTCACCCTCGTCCACATGCGCCAACATATACGAGTGCGCACACGTCCCCGACACCGGAACCCCAAACCGATACCCCGACTCTTCACAGCTCGAGCTCACACACCCCGCGATGTACGCAGCGCGCCCCGCCGACGGAGCGGCCATGGGGTCAAGCCGTCGCGCACCAAACTCAAACACGGGCTTGCCTCCCGCAGCGAGAACCACACGAGCGGCTTTGCTCGCCACCTTCGACTCATGATTGATCACTCCGAGCACAAACGTCTCAATGATCTGCGCCTCGCCCAAGGTCGCCTCAACTCGCAACACGGGCGACCCGCTCAAGATCACCTCACCCTCTGCAAGACCGTGGACCGCCCCACGAAAACGAAAGTTGCGCAGATACTGCACCAACCCGTCGGTCATCACGTCCGCTAGGCCCGGGGCTTTTTGCAGATAACTTATTTGCTCTTCGCTAAACCGAAGGTCCTGCAAAAACCGGAGCGCGCGGTCCATCCCCACCATCACCAAAAAGCGGCGGTTGCGAGGGAGCTTGCGCATCGAGAGCTCAAACACCGAGGGTCTCGCAACGATCCCCTCGCGAATGTACGAGCCCAGCATCGACAACTGATAACGGTCTGTGTGAAGTGCGAACATGCAATATACTTAGTTGCATGTTGCAACTAAGTCAAGCGAGTTCTCGCAATTCTACTCGTTATTTGGAATTATGTGTCGGATCCAGACGATTCGGGCGTTTGGTCCCCAGGCATCGAGATGGACTCGCTCTCAACGCTCCACTGCGGGTCGGCGATCAGCGCCACAATCACATGAACGTTGTGCACATCGTTGGCAAGCACCACCGATGGCGGCATCGGATCGAGGGTCGCACCAAAGTGCAAAAACGGCCCCGCCGCTCGCAGGTTGGGAGAGTGCTTCCACTCCCAGGTCTTGCCACCCACACAAATCCCTCGCTGCGACAGGTACACATCCGCACCAAAGGCCACCTCGACGTTGCGCGCGAGCATCATTCGAACGGCTTTGCTCAAAGGCTTCTCTGTGCGAGAGAGCACCTCACGGGCGAGCCCCTCGGGGTCTTCGATCGCACGAGGGAGCGCCACCACCACCCCATCACTTCGCGTGATCGAGAGCGCGGCGGACGGAACAAGTGCGCCATTTTTCATGACACTGTACTCCACCCTCACAGAGCGCACACTCTCCCACGGGACATCTTGGCTTGTACCGCCTGTGGTGCAGCGCAAAAAACCGTCGTACACCGACACGTTTGCCGCGCGTTCTGCGACATACATTCGCAGCGTGATCACCGAGAGCCACGCAAACCCAATGGCCAACATGGATGCCAAAACAGCGGTAAATCGGCTCTCGTTCAGCGCAAATGGGATCGCGATGATCGCCGCGAGGGCCACCAATACACTGGCTGCACCCCAGGCTCCTCGCGCGCGCTGCTCAACGTTGACTAAGCGATGGCGGCTGAGCGGGTGATCGGACTGCTGACTCTCTCGATAGGGCGAGATCGATCGATCGTTGGTCGGAAGCACGAAGGGCTCTGCAGTGACTTCTTTGGTCGGAGCTTTACGTTCGTTCACCACATACCAGTTGAGTGGTTGTAGCAAATCACTGCGCCACTGTTGGCCGAAAAGAGGTATCCTAACCTAATGCTCCGATTGAGCGCTCACCCACAGCGTTGGCTTTTTACATCCCTCGCGCTCACTGCCTTGCTGGGCTGCAAGTCGCCCGCAACCGCGATCGTGGTGCAGTTTGCAACAGACACACCGAACAGTCGTCCGGTCGAGGTCTCCGTTCGGATCGGCGTCAACGAGACCAGCGGTTGGTCCACACGTTTGTGGCAACGACAAGTCCCAGGGAGCTTAGACCCTGCGCTTTTGGACGGGCTTAACTCGTTTACCATTTCGCCCAAGCCGAGCGATCCGCGCAACAGCAGCGTGGTGGTCGTCTTCGACGTCACAGTTCACCCGGGGACAAACATGGAAGCTCGTGTGCAGTTTCGGCGGCGAATGCACATGACGTTTACGCCCAACCGAACACAGACCGTTCGGGTGGTGCTTCCACTTCGGTGCGGCGAGCGCGCGATCAATTGCCCTCCCGCCGAGCCCAACTGCACCATCGCTCGCTTGTGCGAGCTGCAAGGGCTCACCTGCGGCGACGACGCAACGTGCGTGCAGACTGAGATCGTCACCAACGTGTTTGACTTCGACGGCGGGATGAGTGACCCCGACGCTGTCGCACGCTCGGATGCAAACCATTTGTCCGACACCTCTGACAGCGCGATCGGCCCCGATGCGTGCACGCGCAACTGCAATGATCGACAATGCGGCTCAGACGGATGCATGGGCAACTGCGGTATTTGCCCCGATCGCACCAACGCAGGCGCGACGTGTGATGTCGCAGGAGTGTGCAATTATGCCTGCGCACAGGGATTTGCCGACTGCGATGTCAACATCAACAACGGCTGCGAGACCTCGCTCATCAGCAACGAAAACTGTGGGGCTTGTGGCACCCGATGCTCTGGCGCTACACCAAACTGCGATCCCATGACGCGGATGTGTTCAGGTGGTTGCGGAGCCGGCCAACTGCGCTGCGGGATGAGCTGTGTGGCCGCCGCAACGGACGTGAGCAACTGCGGCTCGTGTGGGACTGTGTGCAGCTTCGCAAACGCCACCGCGCAGTGTACCGCGGGTGCATGTCGAATGGGAGCCTGCGCTGCGGGCTATGCAAACTGCGACGGCAATGACGCCAACGGCTGCGAGACCTCTCTTGGGACGGGACAACACTGCGCGCGCTGCAATGATGCCTGTGGTGGAGCGACTCCGTTCTGTGATGCGCGTGCGATGATGTGTGCGTCGGGGTGTAGCGCAGGGCTTATGCGCTGTGGCGCCAGCTGCGTTGACACAACCGTTGATCCAAACAACTGCGGCGCCTGTGGGACGGCATGTCCCCCTCGCGCAAACGGCTCAAACACGTGCGTTGCTTCGATGTGTCGCACAGCGTGCAATGCGGGGTTTGGCGACTGCAACGGGCTCGCTGCGGACGGATGCGAGACCTCGCTCTCAAGCGTCAACAGCTGTGGTCGCTGCGGCAACGGGTGTACTCTAGCGCACGCAACGCCCGCTTGTTTAGCAGGGAATTGCGCGATCGGCGGCTGCGACAGCGGTTGGGGCAACTGTGACGGCAACGCGGCCAACGGCTGCGAGACTCCCCTCAATACACCCGGCAACTGTGGGTCCTGCGGCAGCGCGTGTGCACGTGCCAACGCAACCCCCACTTGCGCTGGTGGTAGCTGCGTGATCGGAAGCTGCAACGCAGGTTCAGGCAACTGCGACGCCGCGGACGCCAACGGATGCGAGACTCCACTCAACACGCTGAGCAACTGCGGCGGCTGTGCGGTGGGCTGCTCACGTGCCAACGCAACCGCAAGCTGCAACGCCGGAGCGTGCACACTTGGAGCCTGCAACGCGGGGTTTGGAAACTGCGACGGAAACGCAGCCAACGGTTGTGAGACGCCTCTCAATTCTCTCGCCAATTGTGGCTCGTGTGGCGCAACTTGTGCGCGCGCAAATGCCAACGTGGCCTGTGCTGCGGGCTCCTGTCAGATCGCCTCGTGTGTCGCCAATTTTGCTGACTGCGATGGCAACCCCGCCAATGGATGCGAGACTTCGCTTTTAGCCAATGGCAACTGTGGTGGCTGCGGCACAAGCTGCACGTTGCCACAGCAGTGTCTGGGTGGTTTTTGCGGCTGTGCGGGCATCACCGGTTGTAGCGGATTGAACCGCTTTTGCTGTGAGCAAGACGAGAATACATGCAGCTGCACGATCTGCATCTCGATGGGACAATCCTGCCCCTAACGGGATCAAACGATGGGTGATCGCTCGAGCAGCTGCTCGATAAAGCGCGTAGACACGTCGCCTTTTTGAAACTCAACAGAGTCCAAGATGCGCTTGTGCAGCTCGGTGTTGACCTTGATCCCCTGGCAGATCAGCTCATCGAGCGCGCGACGCATGCGTGCGATGGACTGCTTGCGAGTGGGCGCATGCGCGATCACCTTTGCGAGCAGCGAGTCATAATTGGGCGGAACCCTCCACCCTCCATACACGCCTGAGTCCACGCGGATCCCGGCGCCACCGGGTGGATGATACTCAGTGATTTTGCCCGGCGATGGAGCAAACGTCCTTGGATCCTCGGCATTGATTCGGCACTCAATCGCGTGCCCTCGACACACCAACTGGCTCTGCTGCAAAGCCAAGCGTGCGCCACTCGCGATCAAGATTTGCTCGGCCACCAAGTCCAACCCATAGACCATCTCAGTCACTGGGTGCTCGACCTGCACGCGTGTGTTCATCTCCATAAAATAGAGATCACCGCGCTCGTCCATCAAAAACTCAACCGTGCCCAGCGAGTGATAGCCCGTCTCTCGTGCCGCGCGTGTGAGCAACGTGATCATTTTTTCGCGCTGTTCAGCAGGCAGTGACGGCGAAGGAGCTTCTTCAAGTACCTTCTGGTGTCGACGCTGGATCGAGCACTCACGCTCACCCGCGATCACCACGTTGCCGTGCTTGTCCGCCACAATCTGAAACTCAATATGCTTGGGTTTTTCAACGTAGCGCTCAAGATACACATCGGGGTTGTTAAACCCCGCGGCGGCCTCTTCGCGTGCGGTCTGATACGAAGACACCAGGGTGCTCTCGTCACGGACGATCTTCATTCCGCGGCCACCACCGCCACCGGACGCTTTGATAATCACCGGATAACCGATGCGCGTGGCCTCACGGACAGCCTCTTGCTCTGTTGCAAGAACACCCGTCCCCGGCAGCATGGGAAGGCCAAA
>JANNCG010000734.1:0-1963 GCA_031386385.1 Myxococcales bacterium | reverse complement strand
GCCAAGAAAACCTAACGAACGAATCGCGCGCGGCCTTCGCGGTTCCACCAGTCACGGTATTGTGCTTGTGCGCGCTCACGTTCGCGCTTCGGGAGATTAAAATAATACCCTGCAAAAAACCCCGTAAGTTTCTTTAGCTCTTCCGATGCGTCGTTGCGGATGGTTGCCTCGTCGTGCGAGAGCGACTCGATCAACCACTCGATTCGATGACGTCCCGCCGACTGCACTTCCCACTCTCGCCAACCCGCCGGCGCATCGCCAAAATCTTGCCGCGCGAGTTGGATCAACCCATACCTCACGACGGCTCGCAAGCTCGCATCCGAGTGTTCGAGCGCGGAGATCATCACAGAGATCGCCTCACTGTCGCGCAGCTCTGCCAAAGCGGTTGCTGAAAGCCGTCGCCGCTCCGGTGGAGCATTGATATCAATGAGCGTATTGCGCAGCAAACGAAGGACTCTGTCAAACTCAGGTAGCCGTCGGTAGTGCCGCAACGCTTCCATCGCCAACCGACGCGCTGGCTCATCGGAGTCAAACAGTCGCTGCCCGAGGGCAGTCGCTGCACCCGGATGAATCACTTCACTTAAACACAATATAGCATAATAGCGTTGCTCTGGGTCGGGAGACTCGAGCATTTGAGTCAAGAACGGGGCGCTCTGATGGCGAAACATGACTACGAGACGCAGCAATGGTCCCACATCGGCGGCATTTGGAAGCCGTGCTGGGGGCGAGCTTCGGTCAAGGTTAGTCGGCCCAGGAAAATACCGAAACACAGCGGCGAGCGACCGCTCTCCCTCGGCCACCAGCCGATCCGCAATGCTGTGGTCAAGGACACTTGATCGCACCACTTCGGAGACCAACTTCAAGAGGGTCATCTCGTCGGGAGCATCGTCGCGCGGGGGCAGCACCGACGGCTTGCCGGGCGACGGAAGCGGACCAATCACGTCGACCGAAACCGGTGCGCGGCCCGCATATCGGGTGCTTGAATACGTGCCCATTGGCCGCTCTGAGACACGAAGGCGAGCAGGAGTCTGATCTGATGCGTTCGCGACGGGCGCTGCGATTGGCTGAGATGGAGTGATCCGCGCAGATGCCACCTCGGCCACCGGAGGTTGTGACGGCAGCGGGCGAGCCATCGAAAACGGTGCGGCAGGCTCATCGCCGAGGATTTCGATCTCCATGGCTGGGCTTGGTTTCGGCGACGCTTCGTAGGGTTCGATCTCGATTACTGAGCCTTCGTTGCTCAAGATCACCGGCAGTTTTGCAGGTGGAGGCATAGAGACGAAGCTGTCTTCACCTCGCGCATCAAGCTTGGGGCTGTCGTCGTTGATTTCTCGCGCAGCGAAAGATCGAAGTGTTTGGATGCCCCGCTGCTCTGCAACGCGGCGAGCGATCGAGCCGACTGTCACTTTCGACGAATCAATCTTCGGTCCCTGGACACGCTTTGCTTTTTTGTCTCGAATGATGCGCTCAAATCCATCCGCTGCGAGCCCACACACCGCGGTGAGCTCATCCACGGTCGCCAAGTCGAGAACATCCGTGCCGTGGTCTGCCCACAGCAAGAGCACCACACGACCGCCGATGTGAATGGGAATCAGCGCGACGCTCGATACTTTTTCGCGACCGAGCTCTTGGTAAGCTTGTTGGTCGGTCGCTCCGTGCTGAAGCGGTCCGACGACCGGCGCGCCACGCTCTCTAGCGGTCTGAAAAATCCCTGGTGAATCCAGCGCAACGGTCACTCGTCTGACCTCCGCAGCGGTGGCTCCAGGTCCTCGAGCATCCAGTCCTTCGGCTACGTCTCCCTGCACGACGAAGAGGGCGACATAGGTCATTTGTTGTCCCGCGTACGCCATCACCACTGCTAAGATCTCGTCTCGGCTTGAAGCCTCCGCGATTTGCTTCTCAGCTTGGGGCCGACTCACGCGGACGCGCTCAACGATTTCAGGCTCGTCTTCGTCCTCGTCGT
>JANNCG010000730.1:0-5834 GCA_031386385.1 Myxococcales bacterium | reverse complement strand
GCCGCGGCGACCACCACCATTGCAGAGCCTTTTCCGCTCGTGCAACACCGGCGAGCGCGGTTGGCAGAGGGACTTGAGCGCTGTGCCATGAGCGTTGCGCCTCCTCCGCCGTCGGTTGTCATTGACTATCTCGCGGCGTTTTCAGACGATCGCGCGCGGTGGGAAGCTGCAAAATTGCGTGCAAAACGAGACGCGCAGCGCTGAACTGGCGTTGGGACTGCGTTGGGCAATGATGCCTCGAAGACTTACGTTCGACGCTGCTCATTGCGCGGGGTATACTCAGAGTTGTCGATGCAATCTTTGATCAACCGTTGCTTATCTCTGTCTTGTTTCGCGCTGCTTGGATGTGGTGCGAAGACAGGACTTGAGGCGCCAGAGATCGCGTTTGATGGACCCGTGACAGACGCGGCGTTGGTGGATGTGGGGAGGGATGTTCCTCGAACGGTGTGCATTCCGCCGTTGGTGAGTGACGCGGATATTGAGCCCATCATTGTGAATCTCTCGATCGCGGCGCGAGTGGGCTCGGCGGATGTGTTGTTTGTGATGGACCGCACCGGGAGCATGTCCGAAGAGATCGACAACATTCGGCAGAGCCTTCGCACGGTGATTGTCCCAGGGCTCGTAAGCGCTGTGCCCGATTTGTATCTGGGAATGGTGACGTACGGAGACTTTCCGCTTGAGCCCTATGGGTCAGCGGACGACAGACCTTTTGCGCTTGAGCGTCCCATGGGACGAGATGTATCGCCCTTGCAGGGTGCTCTGGCCTCGCTGCGTGCGAGTGGCGGCGGAGACAACCCTGAGGCGCTCAACGAGGCGCTCTATCAAGTTGCAACGGGCGCGGGATTGCGTGCAAATATGCCTGGGAGGACGTACTGGATTCCGCCGTCTGGTGGCTGCAGCACGCCCGGTATTGGGTATGCGTGCGTGCGTCAAAGAGCGACGCCCATTTTGGTGGTGATCGCCGATGCGCCGTCGCATAACGGGCCGTCCAATGTGGGGAGTCCGCAGGGATCGCTCAACTATAACAACTCGTTTTTTACCGTCGGTTCGGCGGGGGGCGAGGTTCCGCATACGTATATGCAGACGATCACGGCGCTGCAGACAAACTTGGGTGCGAAGCTGATCGGGATTCACTCTGGCGTCGGGATCAACGCAGGGCGGGCAGATCTTGAAGCGTACGCGCGCGCGATGAACTCACTCGACGCCAACGGCGCTCCGTTGGTCTATGATATCAACCCCGATGGAACGGGGCTGTCTGAGCAAGTGGTGAGCTCGGTCACGCGGTTGATCAACGAGCTGCGTTTGGATGTCAGCGCGCGTGTGGTGGATCTGGATGGATCGGGCACGGCGATGCTCGTGCAAGAGGTGCGGCCGCGCTCGGCGGATCCTATGGCGAACGTGCGGATGATCGCGAACAACGTGTTTGTCGGTGTGGTCCCGGGGACGTTGGTGACGTTTGATTTGGTGATTGATCGGGCCAGAGTGGTGCGTCAAGCGCGCACGCGTACAGGGCTCATTCGGGTCGAGTTTTTGGATCGGGGCAGACCGACACTTGGCGCTACGGATGTGCAGTTGGTGATCCCAGGGACGGATGAGCCGGGGTGTGAGTGAGAGGGTGAGGTGGGAAGGGAGAGGGCGGAGGAAGTGGGAAATTTGGGCTGAGAATTTGCAGGAATTTACTCTACGCACGTGCGTAGGGTGGAGGTTGCAGTTGGGGGTGATGGCGCTGAGGGTTCATCGCAAGTGGATTTACACTGGGGCAGTGCGGTAGGGTGCTGAGGTTTCATCACAAGTGGATTTGCACTGGCGCAGTGCTGCGCAGAGGACAAGCCTCCGCGCATGTGCCTTCGCGAAGCGCTCAGGGGGCCCATCGTCATTGGCATTCCTCAGGGGTCGTGGCGGAAGCTGATGGTGTATAGCTTAGAGTGAGTGTGATGCTGATGGTCTCGGAGATCTTCTGCGTTCAGGTTTTGTTGAGGTGCGGCCGCGCTCGGCGGATCCTATGGCGAACGTGCGGATGATCGCGAACAACGTGTTTGTGGGTGTGGTCCCGGGACGTTGGTGACGTGCGATTTGGTGATTGATCGCGCTCGGGTGGTGCGTCAAGCGCGCACGCGCACAGGGCTCATTCGGGTCGAGTTTTTGGATCGGGGTAGACCGACTCTTGGCGCAACGGATGTGCAGCTGGTGATCCCAGGGACGGGCGATCCGGGGTGTGAGTGAGGGGGTGAGGTGGGAGGGGAGAGGGGAGAAATTTGGGCTGAGAATTTGCAGGAATTTACTCTACGCACGTGCGTAGAGTGGAGGTTACAGTTGGGGGTGATGGCGAAGGGATTTGCTGACGGGGCGCGAGGTCTGTCATGTGTTGTTGTTGCTGCTTCACGAGCGTGCCGGTAGGATGTGATGATGGGATCTGAACGCCTTTCAAACGAATCACAAATCGCGGCGCGCTGGCTCGGACTGCAAGCTCAACTAGACATTGACGACGGAATGGAGACGCTTGGTGGCGGAGCAGCCAGGCTTTTTCGCTTTCTTGAGACCGATGCGAGCGTTGAGGAGATCGACGCGTTTTTGTCGGCAACTACGGGTGAACTCCAAGCGTGTTGCCTTGAGGGGCTGTCGTTTATGGTGACAGAGGTTCAGCCGCCTCAACTTGGGTTCATCGACAGTCAACTTCCGGGCATTAACGCTGGCAAGCGATGGCGCGAAGCTCATCCAGACTTGGTCGCGATTCAAGTCCTTCGAGCATCAAAAAATCACGAGGCCTACGAGCTGGGCCGCAAGACTCATGAGCTCGTTCACGAAGGATTGACTCGAGTGCAGGATGGGGTGCAGAGCTTCTTCGATTTTCTTGAGACGTACCCGAGCGTTGAAGAGATCGATTCGTTTTTACGTGAACCGATTGGCGATCTCCGACAGCGTTGCCTTGAGTCACTGTCGTTGATGGAGGAGGTCCTGCCACCGTCAGCCACGGTACATCGCTTTCAGTTCCCAGCCATTAACGCTGCTAAACGCTGGCGCGAAGCTCATCCAGACTTGGTCGCTGTCCAAAAAGTACGCCGCCCCGCCGCGCTCGCGCTGGGACGCAAAGCGCAGCAACTCATGGATGAGGGAGTCGCTTCGGTCCCGGATGGACTGAGCAGTCTCATGGAGCTTTTGAATAACAAGCCGCGCTCTGAGGAGATCGACGCATTCTTGTCAGCGACGACTGGCGAGCTGCGACACCGTTGCCTTGAGACGCTGTCGTTTATGCGACCGTCACGCACGGAGCCTCGTCCACAACGTGCGGTCAGCAGAGCTAGCGAATGGTGGCGCGCACAACATCCGGAGCTTGTGTTTTCCGCAGCAAAAATCGCCGAGGCCCACGCGCTGGGACGGGAAGCGCAAGAGAGAGTTGATCCTAACGGAGTCGATAGCATTGTGAACAGTGACTACAGCCTCATCAAGCTTCTCAAGCCTGGTGCGAGCGTTGAGGTAATCGACGCGTTCTTGTCCGCGACAACTGGCGAGCTTCGACAGTTTTACGTTGAGTTTCTGTCGTCGATTGCGGACGGGGTCCTGCCATCGCAAGACGCGGACTGGTGGTGTCGCCTGCCGGCCATCAACGCCGCTAAGCGGTGGCGCGAAGCGCACCCAGACCTAGTCGTTGGCCCGCGACGCATCGTTGCTCCGGCGAGTTAGACTCTTCGCGAACGTTACTCGCTTTAGTGTGCGCGATAGGTGGGTTCGGGGCTATGAACCAAAAAGCTGCCGATCCTCGCTCAACAGGCGTGCCCCGTCAAAGCAGACTCTTGTAGTCCGCATGGAGCTCACGACTCTCTTGCGGAGCGCACGCACTTGGTTGCTTTTGTGACCCGCGTGGTTAGCACTGCTTCACATGAGACCAGTAGTTCATCCAACAGCGAAGCACCACGCTGCTTCGAGGAGACATTTTGATGACCCCATTGCCAGAAATCCCACGTCCAGATCCGACCTCTGACACACAGTTTGATTTAGTCGAAAAGAAGCGGCTCACACTCGAGACGATCTATCGCGCAGCGGGGGCGATTGCACGATCTCAGAACGATGATCTCCTCATGCTCGCGCTGCAGACGATCGCGAAGGCTTATCGGTTGATACGACCGAGCGATCTTCCCATGCCAGGCAGTGCGCGGGGGTTTTCATACTGGGACCAAACGACGAAAACGATTGTCACATTGCCTTACGCTCCGTCTTTGCAACCCACACGCGACGTGCGCTGCTCTGGGCGTCCAGTGTTGCATCCGGCTCACCCTAGCAATGCCAGCGTCTCGCGCGAGCATCAGTGGCGCGAACGCTCTGAACCCCTGAAAAAATTCCGTGCCACCGACGATGAGTGACGCGAGAGCTTTGCCCACAGAGTCGCTCATCGAAATCGCTGTGCACTGGGACTGCAAGTTGTCCCACTCGCAGTGCCGAAATGATCGCCAAACAGGGCACCGTACACTGGGCCGACGTTCAACAAGCACTTAGCCCACTGAATCTGCTTGTCTGGTAAGCGATCTGGAATCCCCAGTCTTGCAAAGTCCCATGCAAAATGGCTGGCGTCGCGCAACGCTGCAGCGCTGTCGCCTACGCTGACATCGCGAGCTGATCAACGGGCGTCTCGGCGAGCCTCATGCGCTCGGTGTACGCGTGCGGCAACCAGTCCTTCAGCTCCGCGTGGGAGATGTCGACGAGAGCGTCCAACAGCGCCCCCGCCGCAGCTAACAATTTTTAGACTGTTTTTTGGCATCGCTTAACTTCGCGCTGGGCCGATTTGTCCTTGAGCGCCAAGCGAGCACGACTCTCTCAACTCAATTCCGATCATCCCTTGTACCTGCTCGGTAAACTCGCCGATGGACCGCGATCGCTCACTGCGCCTATTCGCAACACGCGCCGAGACCGAGTCGATCGCCCACTTCGCCTATTCGCAACACGTGCCGAGACCGAGCCCCTCGCCCGCTATGCCTGCTCGCAAGACCCTTCATCACCGAGCCGCTCGCTCATTTGACCTATTCGCGGCACCCTCGATCACCGAGCCGCTCGGTCTTTTAGCCTGGTCCGAACACACTCTGAGACCGATCCACTCGCTGTGCGCGCGTGTCCAGAACACCATCCAGCACCAATCCGATCGCTCATTTCGCCTGTTCGCCACACTCGCCGCGACCGATGCGATCGCTCTGCACGTGTGTCCAGAATACCTGCCGTGACCGATCCGATCGCTCGCTTCACGTGTGCCGAACACCCACTGGGACCCATCCAATCGCTCCGTTGGCCTGTTCGCCAGACCCACGGTGACCGATCCGGTCGCTCCAATCCCTTTGCAAAACCCAGTGTTTCCCAGCTTTCAGCGCTCCGATCGCCGTTCTTCCTTTCTTCGCCGCAAACACCCACGTGCCAAAGTCGCATTGCGTCGCGCAACTTCGCACGCACGTCTCCCGATAGGCGCCGCGCGAGTTCAACACCGGTATGGTCTGCTTCCCAAGCTCGCCACCGACGCGGTCGACATCACGCGCAGCTCGCCGTGGCACTGAGTGTCCATGTCGGGGCCAACATGGGTGCGGAGTTGCTTGTCGCGCTGTCGCTGAGCAATGTGCCAGGAGTGCAAATTTTTGCAGGGATTACGCTGCTCCAGGAGGGATGGATGCCGCGCATCAGGGGACTGTGTTGCAGTGTCTGGGCGGTGTTGGTCCTGAGGCCTGAGTTCAGAGCCAGAGCTCATTTAAATCAGTCGTTGTCACCGGTTTCGCATCTGCCAAACGGTCGCATGGGTTAACGATCGCAGCTACAATCACGAGTAAGCCTGCAAATGAACGGACCAACCAAAACACCGC
>JANNCG010000704.1:0-2704 GCA_031386385.1 Myxococcales bacterium | reverse complement strand
TTCCAAATCGAAGCGAGACAACAAAATCGCCGCCAGTGAGCCGACGGCCGACGATTAAGCGGCCATCTTCGTCTACGACGTTGAATCGACCGCGCTCTAATGGGTCATCGAACAACGCTGGCAACAGTGAGGTTCGGATATAGTTGAGGTCTTCTTCAAGCACCACGTAGTGACGGCGTCCGGCAACCTCGCGCGCGAGCACCGAGACATACACCGGTCGGTTGTCCGCGATTCGGTGCAACCGCCGCTGCGACTCGGGCGCTAGGGTGGTGAGATCAAGAAGAGGAAGCAAAGTGTGAGCAAAAATGTTCTCAAAATCCTGATGGTCTGGCTCACCAGTTCGCGTGACGTGCCGCACAATACGAAGCCTCTCATCGAGCACCAACACTGAGCGAACCGACGGCGAGATACGCGTGGCGCCCTCACTCCAGCGCAGCGCGAGCGGATCGAGGTCGTCGGGATTCACGAGGTGAATCACCGCTTGCTCGTCGGCAGACAGCTGCTGCTCGGCGCGATCGACTTTCTCACGAGCTAAAAGCAGTGTTCCCTCGATAATGCTGGCCTTATCGAGCCGTTGCAGCTCACGCGCCGTGCGAATGGTCCACCATGCTAAAAATCCAGCTGCGATGACCAACGCTGGAAGCAACACGGCGCGCGCAATCCACCAGGCACGCGACACTAGTTAGCTCCCACAAATGCACGGGCTTGAAGGTAATTTTTTGCTGCAAAATGGCTCACAATGAACACCGTTGAGTCATCACATCACAGCGCCCCCCGCAGCAGTCTGTGTCGTTGCGACAGTTGCTGTTGCGGGCCTGACATTGACACCGACCCGCAGCGCACGCCATTGAGCCGCAACAGTCTCGGGACTCCCGACACGCCCCCGTTGAATTGGTGCAGCATTCACGACGGTTGGTCGCCGCAACCACATTGCACAAGAGCGATCCGCAGCAGTCGGTGCTCACTCCGCAAGCGGGATCACCCTTTGAGCGACAGGTTGGCGTGCTCGGACGACAGAGCCCCATCGTGCACGACAAGCCAGCACAGCAATCAGCGGATGTCACACAAGAGCTCATCGCCGCACGGCACAGGCATGCGCGGGCTCCAACGCCTTCGCACAGCGTATTGCCACAACATTCGGTGCTGCTGCTGCAACTAGCACCCACGCCCGAACAGCAGTGACGAGTCACGGGATTAAGGTCGCAACGAAGCCCCGCGCAACACTCGTTGACCATTGTGCACGCCGTTGGATCACCGGCCATGCGGCACAGCACGGGTCGGCGACACACTCCGGCCATGCACGTTGTGCCTGCGCAGCACTCAGCGCTGTCTACACACGCGGCACCGTCGGCACGGCAAGTACATGTGCGAGCCATCACGTCGCACGTCATATACCCGCAGCACTGAGTGCTGTTTTCACAGCTCGCCCCCGGACCATGGCAGCACAACCTCGTGGCGGGCGAAGGTCGGCAGAGAAAATCTCCGCAGCAGTCGGCGCTCAATGCGCACGTCGAACCCCCGGGACGACAGCTCGTACACTGTCCCGCTTGGCACTGCAAAACTCCAGCGCAAGTTGCCCCCGCACAGCAGGGCTGGTTGACGCTTCCGCACGCCATCGGGGGCATCGAGCAGGTCCCCATCTGGCACACCAGAGCACCGCTGCAGCTTGAGCCTGGACAACAGGGCTGACCCATCGCGCCGCAGACCGCCGAGCGCGCACAAACCATCATGGCGTTGCACGCGAGACCAGGATCGCACGCAGAGCGACCGCAGCACGCGAGGCCCTCGGTTCCGCAGGGTGCGGGGGGCTGGCAGGTCCCCATCATGCAAGTGTTGCCATTGGAGCAAGTGTCACCCGGACAGCACGGTTGGCCGGCACCACCGCAGGTGACACAGCGGTTGCCGCTGCACGCGAGACCTGCCTGACAAACATTGTCTCTACAACAAGGCTGCTCAAGACTTCCGCACGCGTTTGGAACCTCGCACTCACCCGCCGCCCCACAGATCGTCCCACTGCAGCAGTCGTTGGCGCGAGAGCACGGCTCGCCCGCGTTCAGGCAACAGTGATTGCTCGTACACAGGTACGGATCGGCACAATCGCTCTGCCCAACGCAGTCAGTCCCACCAGTCCCCAGGCAGCGGCCATCAGTACAAATAAGCTGCGAAATTCCTAGCGACTCACAGGTGCTTCCGGGGCAACAGGGTTGGCCCGTGCGGCCACAGCGCGGCCCCGATTCAACCATCGTCGACGCATCCTGCGCGGGACTATCAACGGGAACCGTCATGCCATCGCAACCGCTTATCGTGAGCGTGACGAGCGTGGACAGTACGGCAATAAACAAAGCAATTACGGAGCGTCTCATAGTGAACGAGCGATCTTATCACGGACCGCTCTGCACTGCGCGCCGTACCAGAACCCCGTTGCGCTTCTGGGTTCGAGTGTCAGTGTGTGCGGGCACGCAGCCCAATACCAAACGGGATCGGACCTATCGAACGCCGCGAAAATTGAGTTTGCCGCGCGACGGTCATCCCTGTCGACGGTCCGCCATCAAGGTTGAGCGCAGACTCGCACCCCGACGTATCGCCCATGGGTGATGGTGCTGCGAGCGCGCGCGCGAACGCGAAGAGTCCTGGACCCGCGAGCGTGTCCCCGGCGACGTAGGTCTCAATCACATCTACCACGGTGCCTCGCTCGCGAAGGCAG
>JANNCG010000652.1:0-3156 GCA_031386385.1 Myxococcales bacterium | reverse complement strand
ACGACGATGACGATGACGATCATGACAACGCCGACCTGCGGCGCTATCCACGCAACGCGCAGGGGCAAATTCGGCGCATGTGTTGGCCGCGCAATTTTGGCGAGCAATTTGTCCCGTCGGGTGTGCATCTCAACATGATTGGTGTGAAGATCGCGGACGGAGCGGGAGTGAGAGTGCGCGGTGGACTTCCGGTACGTGTGATGTCGGCGGCGCGAGGTGATGATCGTGATCGATTGCGATGGTGCGAAGGGGATCACTCCAACGTGGACCGTGATGTGGGCCGGATTCAAGCGTTGTTTAGAGGGACGCCAGGAGCTACGGCGGTTGGGATCATTCGTGAGGATCGAGAGGGCGCTGAAGCGCAGCTGCGGCTGGATGCCGAGCAGTCTCGTGGGAGCGAATACGAGGATCGCGCGCAGATGTTTTATGTGGTGCTTCCCTCAGAGAATGAAGCGCAGGCGAGGCAGTGGATGCGGTCATTGAGGCAAATCGGGATCGTAGAGTATGCGTACTTGCAGCCCGTAGGATCTGAGCCGCAAGCCGTGCCACGGTGTACGGATCAGGCGCCGCCAACAGCCCCGTCGATCAACCCATCGATGCAAACGTGGGCGAGGCCGCCTGCGCTTGCAATCGCGTATCAGCGAAACAACATTGCTCAGCTCCTTACGAGCGGATTGGATTTTGATTTTCCGCAGACGCTGGCGACCGGGCGTGGACGTGGGGTGACGGTGGTGGATGTTGAAGGCGGGTACCATTTTGGGCACGAGGACCTCCCTCTCGTCACTCTCGTGGGCGGCATCAATTCGTTTGGCATCTCGTCGCAAGTTGAGCATGGGACCGCGGTGCTCGGTGTGTTGGGTGCCTGTCGCAACGGCTTCGGCATCACGGGAATTGCGAGCGACGCGACATTGAGATTTTCAAGCGTTGTGTTTCCGCAACCGATTATCCCGTACTCGCCCGCTGCGGCGATCACCAACGCCGAGTTTTTCGGTCCACTACCCGCGCCTCCCGGCCTGGTCATTTTGATTGAACAGCATCTCACTGATTTTTCGACTAGCAACTGCTGGACGGCCCCCTCTTGTGGCTCGGCATGCCAAGCGTGGGTGCCGATTGAGCGGTATCCCATTGAGCACGCGACGATTCGAGGCGCTGTGGGGCATCGGCACCATGTCGTCGAGGCGGCAGGCAACGGAGGCAGATTCTTGGACGGATTTCGCGAGGCGAGCTTGCATCGATTGCCACCGTTGGATCCCAATAACAGCGGTGCGATCATGGTTGGAAATGTCCTCGGTCAGGCGACCGTCAATGGCGAGCATCCAACCAATTGCAGTGGCCTCTCGAATGCCGGGGAGAGGCTCGATCTGTCCGCGTGGGGTAACGACAGCGTGGCGACCACAGGATATGGTCCCAGGGACGGAAACGGTTTGGGAATTGTTGCAGGACCAGCTGACGATGCTGACCAGTGGTACACCCTAGGCTTCAACGGAACCTCGTCCGCGAGCGCGTTGGTGGCAGGAGCTGTCGCGTCGCTAAGCGGTTTATACTTCGCGATGAACAGCTCTCTGGCTCCTGGTCCAGCGGCGTTCTTGCAACGAACGGGGCTCCAGCAATCTCCATTGCAATCGTTTCGCGCAGGGTCAACCATACAACTCGGTATGGCCGCAGCGGCCTTCGCCGATCGAGCCATTGGCACTGCTGGCCTTGCATTCGTACCGAGTTTGTCGAGGATGACTTCTGCGGTGAGAGCCCGAAATACTGTCTTCGTGACCGCGCTGGATCAGCAGGGAATTCACTGGTACAACGTGTTGCGCGCGGGCAACTGGTACGGTTGGCGTTCGATGGGAGGAGTGGGCTCATTCGACAATCCCACAACTTTGGGAGACATCAAGCTGCTCTCCTTCGACGAGGTCGGTGGGGGTCTTGGGGCTTACAGCATCGGCCAACTGCCATTGAACCAAGGATTCGGAACAGTGGTCTATGAGGCACTTCGTTTAGATCTTGATCCACGAGCGAGTTTTACTGATTGGCAAATAGCCTTTCCGATCAATACGCAGCTGCGGCAGATTGTCCCCATCGTGATTGAGCGGGGATTCGCTGACCTTTTCGCGGTGACGGCGCTGGGCAGTGTCCGTTGGTTTCGGCGGCCAGTTGGGACGCTGGTGTGGACTGAGCAAGCGCTAAATAGTCGTGGAATCCTCCCGGTGACTGGACAAAACGCCGTGGTTCGCACCGCGGGTGAAGGCGTCGTTTTGTACTCGGCGTATTCAACTGGCGTGCTGTACTCGGCATTGTATTCGGGTGGGACTTGGTTTCCGTGGAGGCCGGTTGTGCAGGATGCTGTTGCGATCACCGACGTCCATGCGTTTGACGTGGCTAAAATCGCCCCACAGACGACAATGATTGCCGCGATCCGCACCGGTCAAGTGCTGATCCAGCTTCGCAACTCGCAGATCAACGATGTTCGAAGCATCACGCTTGCAGACGAGGTCGATGTTGTGAGCGTAAAAATTGTGCCGTTCACTTCCATCAACGCAGCTCGAGTGATTCTCACTCACGAAGGCGGCCGGATCAGCGTTAGAACGGTCGTTAACGGGACGCCTTTCAATCCATTTCGCGTGCGACCGTCCTATGATTTGGGATTTGCGTTGGAGCAGTCCGACGTTGTCGTCAGCCCTTGGCAAAACGACGTGAGTTTAGTGCTTGCAGCACGCGGCGATGGTGTCGGCGTGTTTCGCGTCCTCGATCACACTTACCCAACGCCATAAAGGAGACGAAAGTGAACCGCTCAATCAACGTCATGGCATTACGCGCCACAATTTGTTTTGCTGCAATCGGTCTGCTTTTGAACGCGTGCACGCCATGCGCGTTTGCGTGTGCCGCTGTTCGTCTGGTGGATTCTCAGTCGGGCCGGCCCGTTAACGACGCGCAAATCGAATATCCGGGAACAGGCCTGGCTCCATCGGGCGTCCTTTCGAATCTGATGGGACTCTATACGATACCGCAGTGTACTCGGTCGCTGCCGATGGAGATCACATCTCCGACGCACCGCACTAAAACGACAACGTATGTGCCGATGCCGCCAGGCGAGGCGTGTACCGATGCACGCCCGGTGGTCACAATCCTGCTCGACCCGAGTTGAGGCATTTGCTTGGGTAA
>JANNCG010000889.1:0-10067 GCA_031386385.1 Myxococcales bacterium | reverse complement strand
TTTTTTCTCATTAATATTAATAAACCCGTTGTGCATCCACGCGCGAGCAAACGGAGCGCCGGTGCTTCCTTCACTCTGCGCGATCTCATTCTCGTGGTGCGGAAAAATCAGGTCGATCCCGCCGCCGTGAATGTCGAAGTCATCACCGAGCCATTTGCGCGCCATCGCAGAGCACTCAATGTGCCATCCAGGTCTGCCTTGACCCCACGGCGAGTCCCAACGTGCGCCTTCACCTTCGTCTTCTTTTGACGCTTTCCACAGAGCAAAATCGTTGGCGTCTTCTTTGATCTCGGCGTTGTTCTTTCGCTGATGTTCGGCGTCTAAAGGTTGCGAAAAATCTCGCTTCGAGAGCTTGCCGTATTCTGCGAAGGATTTCACACGATAATACACGTCTCCGTGGCTCTCATACGCATGCCCCTTCGTGATGAGGGTCTGAATGATCTCAATGATCTCTGGCAGATGTTCACTCACTCGTGGCGCGTGCGTTGGACGCTGACAGTGCAGGCCATCGGTGTCTTCGTGATAGGCGTTGATAAACCGCTCGGTGACGGTGCTTGGAGCCTCGCCGAGCTGCTTGGCGACGCGAATGATCTTGTCGTCAATGTCGGTAAAATTACGGACGTACGTGGTGTTAAGCCCACTGGCCCGCAGGTGACGCACGAGGGTGTCAAAGACGACCGCAGGCCGAGCGTTGCCGACGTGAATATAGCCATAGACGGTGGGCCCGCATGCATACACCGAGCATGATCCGGGGTCTCGTTGCGGAAGCGACACAAGTGAAGCGGTGAGCGTGTCGTAAAGACGAAAAGATGTACGATAGGTAGTCATAAAATTTCAGACGCTGAGTGAAACACTTGCACGGGTAATCCTTTTCGATGCCGTTGCCCAGGGGGCAGTTTCGAGGGAGGGTGCAAAGACTAGCGGACGGACTCTGGCTAACAAGTGTCAGCGAAATCTTCATTCTGTTAGCTCTTGCGGACCGTCAAAAATCTAACAGACCGGGGAATAGAAGGTCGAGATCCCTCAAGAAGCGTTGAGTTTTCTGCCGCTTCGGGGTATGGCATCACCCCTGCATGAGTGCATTCATTGCGGCTAGTGGTCCAATGCCGCAATGAATGCTCTTTTTTCAGGTTTGTAACGGTCTTTTGTCTCGGGCACTGGGGCTTTGAGCCAAAAGATCAGTCTTTTCAGGAGAATATAGATGAGTTTACGACTCAGCCAGCGGGCAACACAGTTGCTCGGTCTCACAGTGATCCTCGCAGGAGCGAGCTCATTCGTGGGATGCATGGAATCAAGGCCGGCAATCAACCGCGTACAGCCAGACTTTTTGGATAAGTCGCAGTTGATTCCAGTCCAGTATGGTCTTCTGACCGCCGGTCAGACACCTACACAATTGACGCGTGAAGCACTGCGACGAGAGCCGCAGTGGGCTTTGCAGATCACCATCATCGACAAGCCCGCCACCACAGGAAACACAGGTATTTCTTGGTACACTGGCGTCGAGAAGGTCAATTGGGAAGTCACAGAAAACTTCTTGATTGCTCGTATGTCCTACGACCACTTGAACCACGCAGACGGCGCAGCAGCGTCCGATCCCGCGTATGCAAATGACAACACCCGCAACATCTCAAGCAACCCACGCCAGGGCGAGATTCTCGCGGTTTATGGCATTCAAAGCCACTTCGACGTGCGTCGCTCTTACAACGCCCAGACTGGCGAAGAGCTGAACGTCATCGAAGAGAATGGCTCGGACCGTCCATGGTACCAGCGCCGTTATGTTCGCATCGACTGGTCGCGCAACTTGGTTGGCGGCTACTCAGCGATGTCCTATGCAGAGTGGACAGGAAAGGTTCGCGCAGAGCCTGTTCCGATGTACGTGAATGATCCATCGGATCCAAACTTTCCGGTGTTTAACTACGTCAACCCACAAAACAACACTCGCAGTGCAAACGCTGCCGAGAACACTCGGTTGAACTACTTCGACATCACCAACCGCGTGATTTTGCACCCCGAAGAAGTCAACCTGGCTCAGTACGGCTATCCAAACATTCCGCAGTGCGTGCTGAACGATCACTCTCTTGAGTCGTGTCAGCCAGCGGACGTGACCATGCGTATTTCGTTTATGCGCTTGGATCCAAACCGTGACTACGAGCCACAAACGCTCGACGGACATCGGCAAGATCGCTTCGGCTTTTTCGAGGCAGGTCGCATTGGTTACAACCGTGACCGTGGCGACATCCTCAACACTGAGCGTCGACACTTCTCTCACCGTCACAACATTTGGCAAGATCACCACATTCCGCGTTTGAGCGTCGGCTCTCCGTTGCAACAGGGTGTTATTGCTGGTTCGACCTGTCGTGAAGACGGTGACTGCTTGGGCCTCTCACGATCAGCCTCGTGTGTTGGTGCTACTGCTGGCGCGATGGGCACTCCTGGGACCGCTGGTACCTGCCAAGACCGTTTTGCACTCTGCGCAGAAGACGCAGATTGCGGAGCTGAGGCAGTCGGTCACGGTGCACGCTGTGATCTTTCGAGCGGATACTTTCGCGATCACCGCGTAGCGGATCCAGTGAATGCTGGCCGACAACGCGCAGTGGGCCTTTGCTTGCTGCCGTATCGTATGCGCCAAGTCCGCGAGATTCCATATCACCTTTCGCAAAACTACCCAGAACGCATGATGCCGGTCACGAATACCATCGTGAGCGACTGGAACAGCGCCTTCTCAGACGCCGTTCGCGAGGCTCGCAAGCGCGAGTGTATTCTCGACGATACCGTTGCAGACAAGAGTGTTTGCGAGCGCTATTTGACCGTTGCACAGGGCGAAGATCTGCCTGCAGGGCCAACCATTGCTGGCATGCCTGCAACCTTCCGACCTGCGACGAAGCAAGACGGTCACCAGGTGTACATCGGATGCCACAACCCAGTTTGGGGCAGCGATCCTACCCTTCCTGGTGCACATACCGCAGCAGAAGTGACCGCAGCACGGGCAGCCGGCTGGGATCATGATTCTTGTGGCGGACAAGGCACCGTGGCTCGCTTGGGCGACATTCGCTACTCGATGATTGCGTCGATTAACGAGTACGACCGACAGGGCTCATGGGGTCTTGCGAACATCTCTGGTGATCCAGAGACGGGCGAAGTGTTCTCTTCTCGTGGTGCTGTTTGGCAGACGGTCTCGGACCTCTCCGTCAACAACACCGTGGATATCTTGCGTGTCTTGAACGGTGAAGTCACCGCAGACGCGATCGCGAATGGTGAGAACATTCGTGAAGCCTATCCAGGACTTGGCGACAACGTTGGTGGCCGCGATGCACGCGGTGGCCAAGGTGGCGCTAACCCAGCGAATTTGCGCTTCCGTCATACGCTTCCAGAGATTACGAGCCAGCATCAGGTGGACTCGATTGTTGCAGCAACGAACTTTGACCACTTGAATGTGGGTCGTGCTCGCGCTGACCAAGCAAGCGGCGCACAACAGGGCGTCGTTTCGGGTGCAACCCACGTCTCGATCAACGATCTCGCTCGTGACCCAGTCACTGGCCGAATGAACGAAGTGTCGTTTGTGCGAAACCTCTCTGCGGACATCCAACGCCGCGGTGATTCACCCATTTTGGCGACCGGACAAAACGATCTCTCAACGCGTTTGGCGCGCATTCGCGGTACCGAAATCGAAGATCGCATGATGAACCCGATGCAGCTCGCAATCGGTGGGCAAGATCCTCGCCTCTCGGGCATTCTCCCTAGCGCACGTGAAGCCGCTTCACCTGCACGTAACAACAACATGCGGATGCGTGGAATTCAGCGCGAGTTGGAATCGATGCACTCAGCCGCACAGTGCAACTACGAAGGCGGATTCACCTCTCGTTTTGACGACGTTGAGCTCGCATTCTACTTGGATAACTTCAAGGCAAATCGTGTTCCGTACGGTGTTGACTTCGGTCAGCGTTGGACCTTCACGGTGGGCGGAGTTGCTGGCGCAGACATTGATTGGCCGACAGTCCGTCTCTGGCTTGTCCAGTACATCCACTATCCAGTCATGTTGCACGAGCTTGGACACGCAGTGGGCCAACGCCACAACTTCGCAAGCTCTGCTGACGCGATCAACTACAACGACCGCTACTGGGCCATTCGTTCTGATCGCCATGCTGGCAACTCGAACATGGTTCGCCCACGCTGGGAGTACCAAGCTGCTGGTCAGCCATACTACTCTGACCGTGAGCGCAACCTCGGTCTCGACGGTGCAGCGTACTCATCGATCATGGACTACAAGACCACTGAAGGTATTGGTCTTGGTCGCTACGAGTACGCATTCGTCAAGCATGGCTACGTGAACATGGTTGAAGCGTTCAGGACCGTGGCAAACCGCGATCGTGCGCTTAACCTCTTCCAGACCTACTCTGGTGGCGGCCAACAAGCTCTGTCCTTCGGCCTCGCCGGAACGAACAATAACCTCCAATTGACCAGCTTCCACTACACCGAGATTCCTGCAGTGGTTGGAACCTCGATGCAATCGGTTGCTATCGATCGTGACCAGACCTTGACGGGTAACTATCCAAACCTCACGAGCGCGAACCGCTACAACGTGTTTTTGGACGAAACCCACAACGTCACATACAACGCGTTTGGTTGGGATCCTGACCACACCAACGAAGCAACCCGTGGTCCAGACGGCTCTGCCGAGAACCACTTGGTTGTTCCGTACCGCTTCGAGACCGACGACTACGCAGGTGTCTACTGGTTCAACAGCCGTTACGACGGTGGTGCGGACTTCTACGAGACCATGCGCTACTTCAGCGACCGATACATCGACTACTATCCTTTCTCGAGCTTTGCACGTGAGCGTTCATCGTTCACCGAGAACGGCTACATCGCTCGTATGAAGGGTCGCTACCTCGACAACATGTACCTGATTATGCGCGTCGCATCGATCTACGAAGTGTTCTACAAGGACATCTTCGCTTCGGTGACCAACTACGCTGCATGGAAGGCACAGCCCGCTGGCGTCGCACAGGCACTTGGTATCTCCACAGTGTGGGACGCGTTTACCGCAGCTCTCACGATGCCAGAGGCCGTCCCAGGAGGCACGCTCTTCACGCTCCGCACCCGTCCAGAAGATGGATCGCGCTTCTACGAAGAAGCCAACTTTGGTGACAACGGCGCGTTCCGTATGCCGATCGGTGAGGGCCGTCGCTTCCAGACCTACTATGACTATGGTTCGGGCCGCTTCTGGCGCGAGCACATGCTCAACGCAGGTTCATACTACGACAAGGTCACCGCTCTTGAGTACATGACAGAAACGTTCTTGTTCGGTCTCAATCGTGGTCTCAACCAAGATCTGCGTACCTACCAGGTTAACGTCTACACCGTGTATCCAGGACAGACAATGCGTATGTTCGGTTCGATTCTCTCCGAGGATTGGTCGGACATCGGACCTCAGGCTGTCAATCCAGGCAACAACGTGCGTATGGCTCGTCCACAGCTCGCGCTGTTGAACCTTCCACAAGGTACTGGCCCAGGACAGAACGGTCGCAATCCAATGCTGACAGCGGTTGAACCGAACCTCGGATTCACCGGAATGTATTGGACCGCGATCCTCGGTATGGCTGGCCTCTCAGCTAGCTTCGACCAACGTTTCATCCAAAGCGCACGTTTGTGGGCTGACGGCGAAGTTGGCGGAGTGACGCTCCCCGCAGATCAGACGATCTCGTTCCGTGATCCAGTGACCAGCATCACCTACCGAGCCATTCGGTCGAACACGCAGGTCCCCGGCTCTGCGAACCTCGATCCAGGTGTCTCCGTTCGTGAAGCAGGCCGCCCCGCAGCGATGGATGGTACCAACTATCCAAGCGAGCGCGGCATCGCGGCTCGTATGCTCCTTCACGCAAACGACCTGCTCCGCTTTGCAAATGCACAGGCTGCTAACTCACCAGAGCGCAACCGTGCATTCGTGAAACTTCAGCAGTACGTCGACCTTATCAACATCATGCGTTTGCTCAACAACCGCTACGGTGCGGGCCATACCTTGGGCGCGACCGGCAACGGCGGCGACGAAGAGCGCAACCGATAGCGACGACGCTTCTCTGAGCCCAGTAACTTCTCAGAGAACTTCATCGCTTCTACGGACGGGATAGCCGTCATCGACCCCCAACTCTCTCCATAGGACCAAAGGAGAGGTTGGGGGTTTTTCTTTTGGGGGTACGGACACTATGCTCGCGTGCATGAATTTTCGAGCGGCGAGTGAGATCACTCCAGTGAACTCTAACGAGTTTGCGTGGGATGTTCCTGATGAATGGCAGCAAGGGCGTGGGGCGTTTGGTGGACTTGTGTTGGGTGCTCTTGCGCGTGCGATGCAAGTGAGTGTTGCCAGTCCTGCGCGGGTTCTTCGTTCGCTTACCGGGGTCATCGCGGCGCCGGTCGCAGTGGGCCCCTCAAGTCTCAGTGTTGAGGTCATGCGGGCTGGCTCGGGCTTGTCGACAGTGGCTTCACGGTTGACTCAAGATGGAGAGCTACGTGCGCACTCGGTGGCGATATTCGCTGAAGCTCGCCAGATCGATTACAAAGGTTGGTCACCCACGAATAGTCCGGTAATCGGCACGCCGATGGATGCGGTGAGTATCCCGGTCGCGCCTCCGATGGGACCGGTGTTTGCGCAGAAAATGGAGTTTCGTTCAAACGGCGCGTATCCGTACACGAGCAGTGATCAAGAGGTCACTGGGTGGGTGCGGTTCAAAGACGATGACAGCGAGCTGGATGTCGCAGCGCTTATCGGGTTGATGGACGCCTACTGGCCCTGCGCGCTTGTGAGAGCGTCGCAACCTCGGCCAATGTCAACGGTCTCATTCTCGCTTGAGATTGCAAATTTGCCCGCCAATCTGCGCCTCAATGAGTTTGTATACTACCGCGGTCGAAGCGAGTTTTGTGTCGATGGGTTTAGCACTGAGTTTCGCGAGTTGTGGTCAGCGAAGGGCGAGCTGCTCGCGCTGAACCAGCAGATCTTTGTGATTATTAAGTAGTGGCTGTTCGTGTGTTGTCAGCGATTGAAGCGCAAATAGAGTCCTAGAACCGCGAGGGGGATAAACCACAGCGCGCTCACTGCGAGGAGCTTGAGCTTCTCGGGCGGCTTGAGCATGGAGGGCTCGTCTTCAACAAATGGCGCGGTGAACAGCACCGCTCCGGCGGCCAAGAGCGCGATGAAGTGTCCCCACTGACCACCCAGCGGCATCCAGAGCGCGGTGAGCGAGCAGCACCAAAGTGACAGAGTGAGACGCGTCCCCAATGGTGCGCGGTCGGTCCCCTTGGTTGCGAGGACCCAGCCCACAACCAGCGCGAGTGGGATGGTGACCCATGCACGAACGGTGTAGCCGAGGATTCCGTGAAACTTGGTGATGGGTCGAGGGAGAGCCATCGCCATGGCCTGTGCGGTGGTCTCTGCGCGGGCAGGAAGCTTGTTGCCGAACAACACCACGGACAGTGAGACAAACGAAGCGAGAGAGATCATCGCTACGGCCATCCGTGGCCACACACGCGGGACCGTCTCACGAGAGGCCACAACGACGAGCGCGAGAAGCGGAAGTACTGCGTGGAGGCCGAGTAATTTGTCGCCTACGCCAGGCATTACGAACCACTGGACGGTCCACACGACGGGACTCGCGCCGCAGGACCAAGGCATCCCGGTGCAGAACATAAAGAACAGCGCGCACAACAGCCACACGCGTCGCCATCCTCGTGGAACCCGAGGGTTCACGTCTTCGAGGTCAGGATCGATCTTGCTTCGCGGTTTTTGGGCGGACTTTGCGCTGGGCTTAATCGCAGCTGGTTCAGCGGACTTCTCTGCGGGAGGATCGGACGGTGTCAGCGCGGTGGGCTCACTCATCGAGGGCACCGGAGTTCAATCGTTGTGATCCCACGAGCGCGGACAAACCGGCGGGGCTCACGGATCGTGAGTCGGTCATTGTGCGCGCAGTTGCGCCGAAAATACTCGGCCAATGTGTGATGGGTGGGTGGCAATGGAACGTTAAGCGAGCTGTACACTTCGTCGTTTCCTCGGTCGTTCGTACACAAAAGATCTTCGCCTGAACACCACTCAGTGGTGGGCAGCCCGTCGGTGTACAAGTGATGTGATAAGTATGGGTGCTGAAGCCCCAGATACAAGAGGGCGGGTCCAATTAGCACAACCGCTAACATAGGACGAAGCCAACGTTGAGTACTCTGGACGCTCTGACGGAGAGACTCGCGCCAGGGCCAGAACAACAGCGGCGCTATCAAGGCCATCGCGAGGTTCCAAGGCCAAACGGCGGTGTTCCATCGGTGACCCCAGGGGCCGAGGGTGGCAAAAATACCAATGTGAAGCGCGACGGCACCGATCGCGGCGAGCCTTCGTGTCTTGGGAATGAATGCCAGAAGTCCTAGCGCCATCTCGCCCACACACAATACCCAGCCAAACGATTTGCTCAGCCAAACGGGCGGATGCTTGGAGAGTCCCTGCAGAATCCACGGCGCGGTATCCCGAAAAAACGCTGGCGAAAGCAGCTTGTGAAACCCCGCGAAGAACCACATCGCGACCAGGTACGCGCGCGCGACGTTGATCGTCTTGGGACCAAACGCGCAGCACAAGATAATGGTCGCGTGACAGATCAGCGTTGGCTGAATCCGTGTTTCGTCTCCGAGTATCGCCGTCACGATAACGAGCGCATGGACAACAGCCCCGATCCGAGGAATAAACAACGCGCTCAGCGCTGTCGCCGCGAGCATAGGGGTAAAAGACACCGTGCCCAGCGCTTCAATTACCGGGAGGGTCGCGGGAGAGGTCCGACTGTTCCATAGCTTTTGGGTGTAGTGCAGGTTGCCCAGTTGCCCGATGATCGCGACCCATCGGGCCACGGTCAGCGGATCAGAAACATAGGCAAGCACGCGAGCGAGTCGGCTCTGGAGTGTCGTCGTCGTCGGTGTTTCGGTGAGAGTCACGGTGCAATGGGTCGTGTGGGAGTCCAGTACAAATAGTCCAACGCGAGGTACGAGCCTGCGCCGATTGTGCACACCAGCGCAAGGGCTCCGGCCGCGCGAAATGTGGATTGGAGCGAAGGCCAACTGGCAATAAAAATCGCTGCAAAAACTGCGCTGCCCACTGTCACCAGCGCCACGGATGACAGCGCGAGGCTCGAGACCACTCTCGGCGCGAGGGCCACGACGGCAAACGCGAGGGCCTCGGTCCACAGCGTTGTCTTGCCGAGTCTGCGCAAGAAAGCGGCGAAGTCCGCGCGTGCGGACTTAGCTCCGAGGGCGATGACTGAGAGCAACGAAGCGATAAGTGTCAGTGAAAGTACAGGTCGAAATTGCTTTCGCCGCAATCGCTCTTGCACCCCTTGGGCGCGAGCGAGACCGTACGCTCGCACAACGGGATCTTGCGCGAGTGTGCAGGCCTGCAGCCATCGGTTGGCTTGCGCATCGTCGAGCTGCAACAACGCGATTTCTGCCAAGCGTGGCAGCGTGGCTTCTGCTTCGTTGCCGGAGGGAGCGAGCTGGTACGCCCGCATGAGATACGTCTGCGCCACGGTCAGCTGTCGCTCTCTCAGCGCTAGCTGACCTGCCCAGCGCCATGCGTACGCCTGTTGGTCGAGCGTCAGCGAAGATTGAGCTGCAATTTGTAAGAGAGATTGTTGTGCTCTGCGCGAATCGTTGTGCTCAAGGGCGACGCGCACATCGCTCCAGGGGGCAGTGAACAGATCGGGCGCGGATTGGCTGTGCTGCGCGTGTAGCGCGGGCGCACAGAGCACAATGGTCAAAAGCGTTGTTCGCGCGAGGTGCAATTGAAATCTATGGGCCAGCGTAACATGTTTCGCGTTGACGCTTGGGGTAAGGGTGCGCGACAAACCTAAGGAGACAACGGAGCGAATTTTCAGTGCCAAAACGTGAGCGATATTTATTTGTCTGTACCAATCGTCGACCGGACGGCAACCCAAAGGGGTCGTGTGCGGCGCAAGGTTCTGAAGAGCTATTGCAGCTGTTGAAGGGGGCGGTGGCAGCAGAAAAGTTGAGCTTAAAGGCTCGCCCGTGTGGCTCAAGCTGCCTGG
>JANNCG010000627.1:0-2443 GCA_031386385.1 Myxococcales bacterium | reverse complement strand
CACTGTCCAAACGTCGTATGACAGTCTGTCACCAAGACAGCAGATTTTGCGAGAGAGCGAGCTATGCTCAAGCCGACGATGACCCAGGACTCTGAAACTAAACAATTGGTTCCCACCGCCACTTTGGTCGTTCAGAAGATGACGACCCGCGTGCGGATGGTTCGTGCGGCGCAGCATGCGATTGTCTTTGCGATGGTCGGGATGGCGGGCGCCGTGGTCGTCTTAGCGCTCTCGAAGGTGGGCCGTGTTGGCGATCGATCTGCAAAATTGCTGTTGGTTGGGGCCTTTTTGTTTCCCATCGTCGGTGCACTCATCGGCGCGTTTCGCAACGTATCGTCCGTGTGGGCCGCGCAACTTTTGGATCGCGCACATGGCCTAAAAGATCGGCTCTCTAACGCTCTTGAGTTTGCTGCTCTCCCGTCTGAGCAACGAACTCCGATGATGTTGGCGGCGCTTGAAGACGCGGAGCACCACGCTCAATCTACCGCATTTTCACCGACGAAGGCCTATGCCTTTCAGTGGCCACGCCAGAGCAAGCACCTCTTGCTTCTCGGCGCGCTGTTTGCAGCCGTGGCGGGGATCGAGATCCGCACTCGCGTGCTCCTTCCGCTTCCGCCCGCTCCGGTTCATCGCGATCCGCTTGAGCTCACTGAAGATGATGTGGATGCTTTTCGGGATTTTGCCCGCAACATGCAAGACAGCGCGCAAACTCCAGAGGCACGCCAAGCCGCTGAGCGGTTTCGGCAGTTTGTCGACCAAATCTCGCAGCGGACGATGGATCGCGAGGATGCCTTTCGGCGGCTGCAGCAGCTGCAAGCGGAGATGGAGCACGGGCACGAGAGTGATCGCGAGTCTCTTCGCGAGGGGCTGCGCCAGCTTGGCCGAGAGCTCGAACACCAAGAAATTACTCGCCCCCTTGCGCGGGCGCTTCAGCAAGCCGATGCGCAACAGGCCGCCGAGCGTATGCAAGAGTTGGCTCGGCAAATGGCCGAAAACCGAATGTCACAACAGCAGCGCGAACAGCTGCAACAAGCCCTGCGCAACGCAACGGAGCGGCATCAGCGCGAGGATTTGCAACAGCAAATCAACCAAGCTCGCCAAGAGATCGAGCGAATGTTGCGTCAGCAGCGAGAGCAGAGTTTGCAGCAAAGTGAGCAGCGAATGCTGCGCCAGCGGCAGCGTGATCTCGAGCGCCTTGAGCGCCAGCAACAGCAGCAGCAACAGCGACGTCGGCAACTTGAGCGCTTAGATCGAACCATGAGTCGTGCGATGCAAGACATGCAGCGTGACATGCAACAAGCCGCGCAGGATATGAACGAGGGCGCTCAAGATTTGCATCGGATGCAGCAGGAGCAGATGACCGAGCGCGAGGTTCAAGAGCTTCGTCAGCAGCTTGAAGACCTTCGCCAGCGTATGCGCCAGCAAAACGGACAGGGTGGCCAGCAACAGCGGCAGCGATTGCAGCAGTTTGGTCAGCGCGCTCGCGGAGGCGTTCAACCCGGTGGAATGCAACCCGGCCAAGGTCAAGGTCAGCGGTCATTGATGCGGATGCAACGCGGTGGATCACCTGGTGGGCAGCAGCCGGGGCAAGGCCAAGGCCAAGGACAGGGCCAAGGACAGGGCCAGGGTCAAGGTCAAGGACAGGGTCAAAACCCCGGCGGCCAGGGCGCAGGCACTGAACACGACGAGCATCACCGCGGCGCCGCGACCGCGCTCGCTGGACAGGCACATGACGTCAACGTGAATGGTCAGCAGCGTGGCAACGGACCTTCACGCTCGCAGGTTATTCGCACCGCGTCGCAAGAGGGATTTACCTCGCAAGCCTACCGGGCGATTCACCAGGAGTACTGGGATCATGCCCGAGAGGTGATTCACGCGGGTGAGGTTCCTCCTGGATATCGGTCGTACGTGAGAAGATACTTTCAGCTCATTCGTCCTCGGGACGAATGAACATTGAGTCGAAGCAACGAGTTTCTAAGTGCGAAAAAGAGTGAAGACGCAGTGAGCAAAAACAAAAGTGACGAGGGGGCGAATAGCAATATTCCGAAAGAGGCAATCGATGCATTTCGCCGCGATATTTCTGCGGTAAAAGCGGAGATCGCGAAGATGATCGTGGGCAACGTCGAGATCGTCGATGGTGTGCTTACGTGCCTTCTTGCCGGTGGACATGTTCTGCTCGAAGGCGTCCCGGGCTTGGGCAAAACAATGCTCGTGCGAACCCTCGCGAGAGCCTTGGACCTTGCTTTCTCGCGTGTGCAGTTTACCCCCGACCTGATGCCTGCAGACATTTTGGGGACCACGGTCATCGTCGACAGCGGCGGCAGCAAGCGGTTCGATTTTCAAAAGGGCCCTGTGTTTACCAATATCTTGCTCGCGGACGAGATCAACCGAGCGACGCCCAAGACACAGTCGGCGCTGCTTGAGGCCATGCAAGAGGGCAGCG
>JANNCG010000597.1:0-3936 GCA_031386385.1 Myxococcales bacterium | reverse complement strand
CACTTTGCCCCCAACCTCGTGTCGCTTGAGCTTGTGACGTCGCGCCAAACGGGCGCATCTTCGGGGACCCACTCAAGGTCTGCTCGATCACCGGTAGGGCTCTCTTCGGCCCAGCGAAAAATGGCCT
Source organism: Myxococcales bacterium (assembly GCA_031386385.1). GTDB lineage: Bacteria > Myxococcota_A > Polyangia > Polyangiales > JANNCG01. Next base: position 3,809 of record JANNCG010000597.1, on the reverse strand, counting down.
CAAGGTGTGGATCGCTGCGGCCCCCAGCGACGAGGGATTTTCGGTGCTCTTCTAAGCGCCGAAGACAGAGATAATTCGACAACCCTTTGACGAGGGTGATGGAGGGTTTTAGTCCCAGCTTTGCGAGCGTCGGAAGATCTCGTTGGACGATCTGTTCGCCGAGTGCTTTGGTCGCAGTAGACACCACCACACGCAGGCCTGAGCGGACAGCAGGGATGAGATATGCGAGCGATTTTCCAGTCCCTGTGCCTGCCTCGACAAGCAACGGAACACTCTGCCCCAAGGCCCTCTCAACCATCGACGCCATCGCAACCTGCTCGTCACGGCTCTCATAACCGGGCAGCACTTTTGAGAGCGCTTTTCCGGCACCAAGAAACTCTTCAACAGAACCCATAATCAAAACAAACGATCGTAAACAAAGGCCTTTAGAAAACTACCCCAGAGTGTACGGCGATCATCGCAAACAGGCACGCGCCGTTTGTGCAAACCGGACAGTCAATGTCCGTCGCGACACATGGTGATAGAGCAAAAGACCATTTGCGTGAAGCTATGGGCCGAACCGACGCGTGGGCCGTGAACGAGAATGTTACAGTCCGTGCTCCATGAGCACCGATTTTGAGACGGTTATTGGCATTGAGGTCCACGCACAGCTGTTAACCCGCAGCAAAGCCTACTGTCGCTGCGTCAACGGCGCTGTTGCCGGACAGGGCCATCTCGCGCCGAACACACACATCTGCCCGGTGTGCTTAGGCCTCCCCGGCGCGCTGCCCGTGCTCAACCGTGAGGCCGTGGTGATGGCGGTGAAAGCGGGACTAGGGCTTCACTGCAAGATTAATAATACCAGTATTTTTTCACGCAAAAACTATTTCTATCCAGACCTTCCAAAGGGCTATCAGATCACGCAGTTCGACCAGCCACTCTGTGAGTATGGCTATCTCGATATTGTCACTGAAGGCTCAGGCTCTAAGCGCGTCGGGATTCGACGCATCCACATGGAAGAGGACGCGGGCAAGAATCTGCATGGGACCACTGGGGGTGGGGATGTGTCGTTGGTCGATCTGAATCGCGCGGGTGTTCCGTTGATTGAGATCGTGAGTGAGCCGGACATGCGCTCACCGATGGAGGCGGCAGAGTATCTGCGACAGCTGCGCTCGGCGCTTGTGTTTATGGGCGTCAATGATGGCAATCTCGAAGAGGGGTCCTTTCGGTGCGACGTCAACGTGAGCGTTCGTCCGCGCGGAAGCGACGTTCTTGGGACCCGCTGCGAGATCAAAAACGTCAACTCGTTTCGCTACGCCATGCGAGCGATTGAGCTGGAAGTATCCAAGCAAATCGCGACGATCAGCCGGGGAGAAAAGGTCCGTCAGTTCACCAAGCAGTACAACGCCGAGCTCAACGAGGTGTTTGACCTTCGTGAGAAGGGCAACAGCGATGACTATCGGTACTTTCCCGAGCCAGATTTGCCCCCGCTCGTTTTGGACGACGCGTTTATCGAGCAGGCCCGACAGTCGCTCCCCGAGCTGCCATGGCACCGTCGCGCACGGTATGTCGACAAAGGAGTTGCCGCTCTCGACGCGGCCACGCTGACTGAACACCCGCTTTTTGCGCAATACTTCGACCAAGTCGTGGCGTATTCAGAGAGTGATCCTCGACGAGTGGCAAATTTTGTCATCAACGAGTGCAAAAAAGACATGACCTTCGCTGGGCTAAAAGCACACTTTCCATTGAGTCCCGAGCACGTTGGCGCGCTGTTGATGTTGGTCGACCGCAAAAAAATTAACCTCACGATCGCCAAAGATGTCTACGCCAAGATGCTCGCTGAGCGTCGCTCTCCCGACACAATCGTGGAAGAGCTTGGCTTGTCCGTACTCGATGACACCGAGGCGATTGCACAAGCCTGCCGCGCTGCGGTGAGCGACAATCCCAAGCAAGCAGAGTCATTTCGCAAGGGAAAAACCTCACTCTTTTCATTTTTTGTGGGCCAAGTGATGCGCGCTACCGCTGGTCGTGCAGCGCCCGACAAGGTGCAACAATTTCTTACTGAGCTCTTACAAACTCCATCGCAAACACAGTCATGACAACTATTTCTTTCGATCCTAGCGCCCTAGCCCTCAAAGAACTCGACGAACTCTTGGACGAGCTCGACGCGCTGCTCAAGCGCGACGACATTGGGACAGAGCTCTCTCGACGAGGACTCAACATTGCCCTCGCGCTCACCGCCGCCAATGGACTGCGCGCCTATTGTCGGGGCGACAAGACAACCGCCATCGAAGATCTGCAAACGGCAGCAGAAGAGATCGCCACACGCGCGGCACAACGGACAGACACACAATGAGCTATTTCTCGCCAAGTAGATGGTTATTTGCAGGCATTTCACTCTTCGTTGCGGCCACGACCGCGTGCGTGACGCCTCCAGCTACCGATGTTGTTGCAACCGACGCGACCACGGATATTGCATCGCGGGTTGACGCTCCGCTCGATGGGGCAAACGGAGACAGCGATGCTGGGGTCGTGCTGCGATCACACCCCGCTTGCGACACGTTGATTGATTTGAACATGGAGGCGATGCGCAACGACGCAGGCCCAGGCTTGCGGTGGTTAGGCAACAACGCGGACACGCCAGACGGAGTCGAGAATGCCTTGCAGCCCAACGCGTCGGGGCGTTGCTCGTTTAGAGCGATCAAACAAAAGATGTTTCGCTACCGTATGCAGAGCATGGCGGCGCTTCGTGTGAGCACGAGCAACATGGGCAGTGACCCGCGTTTTGACTCGTCAATCTTCATCACTCGCACTCCCTGCAGCCCCGATGTTGCGGTGCTTGGATGCAACGACGACGATCCATTTGCTCCGCAAAATCCCCACGTCACGTTGTCGACGGCGTCCACGGCACCGCTGCCCATGGGGACAGAGGTGATTATCTCGGTATCTGGATTTTATCCAACGGCCGAGAGTGGACAGATGCCCAACCCAGCGGGAGAGGTTGGAGATTTTATTTTGACCGTCTCTGAGGTCCCAGCAAGGGCCGACGGAGAGACCTGTGATACGCGCGGATTTAGTGATGTTTGCCCAGCAGACTCGCACTGCCTGAGTGGCGATGACGGCCGTGGGCGGTGTGTTCGCGATGGTGCTTCTCCGGGCGCGCGTTGTTTAGATGATGACAGCTGTAGCCCTGGGCTTCAGTGCGACCCTCGACGACGATTCTGTTTTGCGACCGTGACCGAGGCCATGCCGTGTGACCGATTCGAAGGCCCCATGAGGTGCGCGGGTGGTTTAAGCTGCGTGGCTCCGCTACGTGGTCAAAGACGAGGCGTATGTCAGCGCAACGGAACCAATCAAGCCGCTTGTGGGCAGGGGATGGGGATGCCCGATTGTGCGATGGGGCTGCGGTGTAGTGCGGGGGTGTGTAGGGTTCCCGTAGGGATGGGTGCGCCATGCCATTTGGTGAACGACGCTTGCGTCGCAGGTGAATCTTGCGTCGCGAGCGCACCCGGCGGTGCCTTCGGTCGCTGCTCTCCTGACGGAACCGTCGCGGGCGCACGCTGCCGGGCAGGCGCGATCGAGTGCGACAACGGGTTGTTTTGTATTTGGGCAGACGGAGAACGTTTTTGTCGCGCCGTCGGACGCGCGGAAGGCGCACGCTGCGACAACGGCGGAACCTGCAGCTTTGAGAACGCCTGTGTGGTCTTAGATCCATCCAACCCATACCAATCCGAGTGCCGATTTGCAGGCGGACTCAACACCGAGTGCATGAACGACGCAGCTTGCCGCAACGGAGCTCGCTGTGTGGGTCGCACTATGGCCGCTCTGGG
>JANNCG010000564.1:0-7523 GCA_031386385.1 Myxococcales bacterium | reverse complement strand
TGAGTGAGTGCTTCTTGGTTCGTTGTATCATGAAGCCGTTGCTGCTCAAGTTGCCCTGCACGAGTGCGGTTGCGCTCTTCTTCATACACCGCTATGCGCGAGCGCGCTTCGCCCGCGTGTCGACCATTGGGATATGCTGCGAGGTACTCAGAAATGCCCTCAAGAGTTGAGCGACGCTCGTCCCAAAACTGCTCGTCTTGTTGATCGACTTCAACACGCATTTGCGCAATGAAGCGCCCGTTTGGAAACCGCGACACGTACTCGCTGCCTAGGTGGGTGCGGCGCTCGTTGTCGGTTTCGTAGCGAATGGCCCGGTAGAGCGACATTTCTTCGTTGCCCGTGAGTGTGGCGCAACCAACGTTCGCGATCGTGAGCACGAGCAGCAGGTGACGGGAGTTCATCATGTGAGAGCTGGACATCGGAGTTAATCCTTCAGAGATCTTAAACATGGATTAGCGGCAAATCGCTGGTTGAACGCACTCGCTGGGCGGAATCGCAAACGCTGCGGCGATCGTCCCTGCGGACGCAGAGTCTCCGCCACATGACAGGCCGAGCACTGCATCTCCGCAGACCTGGACATCCATCTGATAGACAAGCGGAGTTCGTCCGTCTCCGGCATACGCGAAGCGCTTACCTTGCGGGCACGAATGAGGGCACGCGGTAAATCCAAAGATCGATGGGTTCAGCACGGGCATCGTAGAGTGAACGCAGTCGTAGTAGGCGACCTGCTGAGAAGCGAGGTTCGTTGCGCAGTCAGCGGGAGCGGTTGTCATCGCGACGCAGAGCTGCCCACAGTCGAGAAGTCGGCGGCAAAAATGCGCACACAACCCTTGCTCGAAGTAGGCTTCTTCGGCGGTCTGCGTTGTCCCGGCAGCGGGAAGCACAGGTGTCGCAGCATAACTGCCGCCGCAGCCGCCAATGTTGCCCGGCGTCGGAGCGGCGATAAATGGCAGCGATAGAGCGCTTAGGACGAGTCCCCGGAGGACCTGGGATTTGTGTGCGTTTGTAGCGGTAATGTTCAAAGTCATGGGTCGGTTTTTCCTGCGTCCTAAGGGTTCAGGGAAGAAGTTCATAGTCGACGAGCGCGCCGATCGTGAGGCCCAGGAGGGGCGCAGAGACAAATGAGTCTCCGAAGTACACGCCACCGTTCACTTCAGCGGTGACGGCGAGACCGCTAGTCACATAAAAAGCAAACATGGCACCCGCTTCAGCACCAAACGCGATGCCAACGCCCTTGCCGTCTGGGAGACGCGCGGCGACTGTTCCAGCAGCGGGAGCACAGGGGCTGGTCGCTGCGGGCATTCGGTTTATGCCTCCGGGCATTCCCATCGCGGTCACGCACGTGTCAAATTCTGGCCGCCACACGCCGGTGATGAGAAGAGGAATCTCAACGCGTCCGAGCAAAGCGATTCGAGAGCTCAGGCGCCACTGCGCGAGCCAGCCCACTTGAGCGGTGCCCTGCGTGCGCGCATGCGAGTCGAATCCGAGCTGGGTCCCGAGTGATGGACCCATACGAAAGCGACCCACATTCAAAAAAGTAAACGCGCCATGCACGTGAAGAAACGGAGGCGCGAGTGCCCCCGCACCAAACGAATCGGCGAGGCGAAATCCAACACCTCCCGCGACTCGCCCCAGGATATGCCGCTCTCTCGGGTACGCACGCCACTCACCTGGAGTGGGTGGTTCGCCACGAGAGAGAGCCGATGATGAACCGGAGTCCTCAGAATTTTGAGCGAGAGCCGTTGAACTTGTTGCCAAGACGGTCGCTGCCAAAAGCCACTTTCGATACGCAGTCACAGTGGCTGCATGGTACACAGCACTGGTGCCGGGTCAACGAACGCGTGACGGCTCTATGCACTCTTTGCAAATTTGCCGAAATACGACACATTTTCTTGCTTATTTGCTCGCGCTTATTCTTGTGCAAGCATGCGGCCACCGCGCGACCCCGTCCGGTGATGCCGGTTACCGTGATGCGAACGCGGATTCCGATGTCACTGGACGACGTCGAGCACGGCGCCGAGGTCGCCGAGGTCCGCGGTTAGTTGCCGCCGCCGAGAGTCCCAACCGACCCTTTGTCGCAACGCCCTTCGCCAATAATCCGCCTGTCAATCCTCAGGCGAATTCGCATTCGGCGCCGCCGCAAAATAGTGGATCCAACCCAGCCAACAATCGTCCTAACAACAGCTCTGACGACGATTTTGACACCGATGACTCGCCCCCACCTCCACGCCCAAGAATCACAGAGACGGGCCCCATGCTCACAGAAAACATCGGTTCGGCTCCGCAGCAGACGATCGATTTTTCGTCCGGCGGCGGTGACGGCCCCATCGGTCTCGACGAGACGGCGGTGGCGCGGACCCTGAATCCGTTGATCAGCCGATTCTCAAACTGTGTCTCGGCGACGACGGACGATAACGGTCGCGGTCCTCACGGACACATCTCCGTCAGAATGCGTGTACGCAATGATGGTCAGCCCATCGCAGCCCGAGTCGGCAGCGGCGGCGGAGGAACCGATTTTGTCAATTGCGCGCGTCGTGTCGCCGCAAGCGCCCGTTTTCGATCGTTTCGAGGTGGGGATGTGATCATTGGCTGGGGCTTTGACGTGAACTGATGAGACGGTGAACACGCACTGCTGGGTGATGGCGCGTGACGCGATGTGGTCTCACTAAGGACCGCCGATGTGAAGGCGGCGGGAGAGCTTGAAGAATTTGGCGGGAGTGGAGCGCGCATCGCCGTGGGTGATCAATCTCCCTCACCGTGCGAATGGAACTGCAGAAGCAAGCACCCCGTGAGCAGAAATGGACAGCGTTCGATCTAGTGGAAATATGCTTATTGCTTCAGCATGATTCGCGTTCGCTGGCCAACTCGCCAGTACGATGACCCAATACATGCACCTTCATGTACGTATGATCCACACGTCGCTTTAATGGCCGCAAATTCTGTCGTTAGCCACTTCGGTGCTCACCGTGACGCTGCTCGCGGGCTGCGCTGAGGACCCTGCGCTGTTGATGCTCATGTCTCGGGATGCAGGACGACGCGCGGACGGGATCGATCAAGACTGCAACGGAGTCCCTGATGACGCCCCCAACTGCGTCTGTCGGATGGGCGAGACGCGCGCTTGTTACACAGGTCCAATGAACACCGCTGACGTCGGGATCTGCCGCTCGGGAACACAAACCTGCATGGGCGGAGTCGGCTGGGGACCGTGCCTGAATGAAGTCCTTCCGCGCGCAGAGATTTGTCTCAACCGCTTGGATGACGACTGCAATGGGATCGGAGACGACGGCATGGGTTGCGTGTGTGCTCCGAACACAACTCGAAGCTGCTATCTTGGCGCCGCTGCACAAATCGGCGTGGGAATTTACAGGGATGGAACACAACGTTGCGCCGCCAGCGGCATGGGCTGGGGCGCGTGCACCGGTGCCGTAGTCGCAGCGATGGAGGTGTGCGGCAACAACATCGACGACAATTGCAACGGCCAAGTAGACGAAGGATGCCCGCCGGTCATGTGCAATGTGAACGTCTCGCTCAACGGCGATTGCCTCACCGCGCGATGTCCGGGCAACTGTGCGTTTCCAGTCGGTTGCGACATCACCATGGCGGGCGACGATGACCGTGGCTGCGTCGCAAGCTCGCCGGGCAACCCCGTGGTGTACTTTCAAGAAGGCAACAACTGCGGCGCGGGACGGGTGACTGGGACGCTCCGATGCTCAAGCGTGGCAGGCGCGGGGCTCAACGCGGGCAACTGTCGAATCAACAAGCCGCGTGCGTTCTACCCCGCCAATAGCGCAAGCTGCCCGCGGTAGTGCACAAAGAGCGCGAGTGAGGTATGGTGGGGTCGAGGTTGCTTCGGAGAGCGGAATAAACTCGGTGGGCAAATTAACGGATTCAGACGCAGAGAAGATTCAGCGTATCGTTCAAAAGCTATTGAAGGGAGCGCTGTATTGGCACGAATGGTGGGATCTGGAGGCGGAGCTGAGTATGCTCTCAAATGAGGAGGCAACTCGCGCCGCGCTCGCGACGATCGTGGCCTTCACCGATGCGTCATCTTCGAGCTGGGTTCCCTGGGAATTTCTGCTAGGAATGATGGAATTTGAGCGGTGGCTTGATCCGGGTTGGGCGAAGCAGTTCAGGTGGAGACTTAACTATTTGTCTACGCTTCGGCTAGACTCGCTGCCGCCGAGGTTGGCGGCCGTGCTGCAGTTTGCGCCGCAAATTAGGCGATGGACTGTTGCGCGTTGTTCTGGACGCATCGAGACGGTGCTGGAGGACGCGCAGACGTTTGTGGACGCCCCTGGTGGGTTGGGACACCACGCGTTGGCAGTGTTGGGACTTCACGTGTTGAAAAATAACGATCCCGACAAGGCGATCGACTTCTATTTGCGCGGCATCGCGAAAGAGCCAGACGACGTGCTCTGCTACTTTGGCTACTTTGGCGATTTTGAGCACGAGATTTTACGGTGGTTTGATCTCAACGACGAAGAGGTCGCGCTTGGGCGGTCGCTGCGCAACGTGGTCTCGCAAGCGAGCTGGATCTCGCCGGTGAACCATCGCTAGCGGTTCGTGTGGGTCGGATGTGGGCCTAGTACCAGACCTATATCCGGGATTCATGGGTTGCTTGCCTACCCATCGGCAATCTCGTTGCCGGTACTGGTGCAACAACTCAAAGATTATTCATCTCGATGTGTGCGACGAATGCGATTTCGTGAGGCGATGCGATCGTAGTGGGGCAACGAGTTCTGGTCGCCATCATACTGTGTCGTTTCCTGTGGCGGCGCGCCCCTTGAACGCATAAAGTCACACGTTCAACAGCAAAAAGACGCTCCCGCCTCGCCCACCGATGGGCCGTTTCTTCCCCGCACTGGGAGTCCGAGAGCATACGCCTTCGGTCGGGGAGAGTCTGTCCCCGATCCCCTGCTGCCGTTACTGCCTTGGGGTATCCATGGCTGTGCCGAACCAAAAAGGTACGTTTTGATGAAATTTCGACTCGCTGCATTTGCTCTTGTTGCGCTCGCACCCGCGATCGCGTTTCGTTTGGGCGGGGCTTATCTCTGGATTGCCTTCGCCCTCATCTACCTCGTCGCGAGCGGACTCACGCTCTACGCGTTGCACGATGACGGAATACTTAAAGATGTCTTCAAGCGTGGAAACTTTGATATTCCGCTCGGATTTGTCGGTTCAGCCGTCTTGTTCTTGGGAGTCCACCTTTGTTTTATCTACCTGATTGCGCCACCCGCAGAGCTTCACGGCGCGCTTGCGCGGTGCACGATGCACGGACCGATGATTCCGCGCTTGGGCGAGCCAACGATGCTGCTGAAGGTGACGGAGTGGTTTCGCGCGCAGCTCTGTTTAGGCTACGCAAAAACACTTTCGGTGCCCGTCGGTATCCGGCCGTTCGCCGTTTTATCCGTGGCGCTAATGGAAGAGCTCTCTTGGAGAGGCGGCGTTCAACAGGCGTTCTCTGAACGCTTCGGCTCTACCCGGGGCTGGATCCTTACGGCGGTCTTGTTCAGTCTCGCGCACGCAATTACGCCAGTGCCCGCGCTTGCACTGTTGGCGCTGCCCGCAGGATTAGTTTGGGGTGCGATGTATCGCTTTCGCGGCCGGTTGCTTCCGGGGCTCTTTTCACATGTGACGTTTAGCGTGTTTTTGTTTCACGTCCGTCCGCTTGTCGGCTTCTGATCGCGCGCTACGGAAGCGCGACGTCAAACGCGAGCCGCTGCCGAATGCAAACTTCACTGCAAACCGAGAACCGAATACGACCGTGAATCGTCGCGTTTGCCGCCGCGATCGCCGCAGGAATCACGAACTTCACGTGATTTTGATCCGACTCAGCCGCGTCTGTCCGCGCCAGCTCCGCACGAATGGTGCTTCGGGTGCCTTCAAGCATGAGTTGAACCTCATCCAACTCGTTGACGTGGTAGCCATCTTTGCTTTGAAGAACCACCTCGAGCGTGCCCTGTCCTGGGACAACGCTTGGCCCGGTGATTCTCGCGTCAAGCTCTGCGTGCTCACCCAAGACTGCAGCATGGGGACCGGCTGGAGGAGCAACGAACGTATCAGCCATCGCGGTCCCGCTATCCGCGGCCGCCACGGGCGGATCTGGGCGCGCAACTCCTGGAACGGTCGTCTCAGTCGTCGGGTTTTGTGGCTGGTTTTTACGACAGTTTGACGCGCCGATCACCGCGATTGTTGCGAGCAGCAACGTCCATTTACTTGGCATTGATCAAGACTCCAGGTGTTTTCGTAGCACAAATCCATCTTCGGCTAAGCACTTTCGCTACTTGACCTACCCCGGTTGCTTTTGGGACAACAGCGGTGTGCGCACACCCCGGTTGTTCATCGCTTTTGTTTTGGCTGCGATGATCGCTCATTTACCGCAATGCGCGGCACCCTGCGGCGTGGGTCGTTCGTGCGGGACCGCAACGTGGGTGCCTGCCAGCATTGATGAGCCGATTGTCGAAGGTAGTGCCACGATCGTTCGGGCCGGACACGCTCGTTCAAGTGATCAATCGGGCAGCAGCGAACGCGAGGCCATTGAGCTAAGCAGAGCTCCCGCTTACTTTACGTTTGACGTAGCGGCCATGGTTAACCGTGGGCTCTCGGTCGAGCGTGCGACGCTGGTGTTTTCGCCACATGGCCGTTGGCAGACAGCCCCGGGACATAGGCAGATCGCAGTGCACGCGCTTGCATCACCGTTGCTGCAAGACTCGAACACCCAGCCGCTCCTTGCGGAGGACGCCGTGTGTGTTGCCACCATCGCCCGCGAGCTGCGTGCACCGATTCGATTGGATGTGACTTCGATTGCGCGCGAGTGGCTTGATGGCGCCCGACCCCCTGGAGGGCTCGCTGTGACAGCGGACGCCACCGGGATCATTGTACAGGGCGCTTCTGCGCTTCAACGAGACGACCGTCCTCGGTTAGAGTTGGTGACGCGATGAGAAAGTCGCGGCGAATTGGCCGTTATCACGTGATGGACCGTGTCTCTGCGGGTGGTATGGCCGAGGTGTATCGCGCCCGCGTCGTTGAGGGTGATGGTCAAGAGAACCTGGTGGCGCTTAAGAAGGTCCTCGAGCAGTACGCTCGGGACCCTGGGTATCTGCGAATGCTCAGGTACGAGTACCGCTTGGCGTCCCTGTTGCGACACCCGAACATCGCAGTGATTTATGAGTTTTTGCGCTCATCAGACGCCTACTACATCGCGATGGAGTATGTGGACGGCAAAGACCTCCGCGCAACACAGCATAAAATGTGGGAGAAAAAAATGCGTTGGGAGATCGCCGACGCAGTTTATCTCATGGCACGAGCGCTCGATGGGTTGCATCACGCGCACACTGCGTCGACGGAAGATGGCCGACCGCTCAACCTCGTTCACCGTGATTTTTCGCCCTCCAATATCATCCTTAGCTATGACGGAGCGGTGAAGCTGGTCGACTTTGGGATTGCCAAAGCGGCAATGCCGCGAGATCAGACTGCCGCAGGGATCATCAAGGGTAAGGTGAGGTACATGTCGCCAGAGCAAG
>JANNCG010000877.1:0-1841 GCA_031386385.1 Myxococcales bacterium | reverse complement strand
GGGCGAGGGGCTCGGTCTCGTTGCGTGTGGTGAATAGGCGAAATGGGCGATCGAGTCGGTGATCAAGGGTGCCGCGAACACGTCCAATGGGCGAGTGGCTCGGTGATGAAGAGTCTTGCAAGAAGGCGTTGCGGGCGAGGGGCTCAGTCTCGGCGCGTGGTACGAACAGGGGAAGTGAGCGCTCGCGCTCAAAGGGCGAGGGCGTCGAGCAGGCGCAGTGAGCGAGGGGCTCGGTCTCGGCGCGTGTTGCGAATAGGCAGCGGGGGCGATCAGAGCGGTGTTGATGCGTGTGCCGAGCAGGCGCATGGGGTGATCGGACTTCGCGCGACAGCGAGCTGAATGGGCAATTGGGACACCCTCCACCCTTCGCGTGGTCCGCGTCGCACGCACGATTGCGGACCTAGAGGCCGAAGCCCGCGTGAGCACTGCGCACGTGGCGGACGCAATCGGGTACCGCAGCTTCGCAACGGGGTGAGCGGTGAAGAGCGAAGATGCCAAATTGCTTAACGAGGACGAAACGATCCGCGTTAGCTTCGATGACGCGATGACGGAGAGCAAGAGACCAACGGCGAGCACGCACTCATTTTCGATTGAGAATTTAGGGCCCATTCGCAAAGCGGAGATCGAGCTGCATCCGCTCACGTTGTTTGTCGGCGAGAACAACAGCGGCAAGAGTTGGACCGCCGCAGCACTGTGGGCGATGCATCAGGATGCCTTTCGTTACTTCAGCGCACCCGGCACAGCAGAATGGGATGAGGGTCTCCATGAGCTTCAATCGTTGATGAGCGCCGCGGCGGTTCCGCATGATTCTGCCGAGCAACACGCCATCAATCGGTGGCTTTCGTCACGGACTGGAGAAGCACCCCCAGCCATCCAGGAACTCTCAATGCACTGGTCAGCACGGATGCAAGCCTTGCGAGGCAAGGCATTGAGAACATTGTTCGGGGCTATAGGAATTCCAAATCAATCGGTCCCTCTGATCCGATGCCACCCTCGAAGTGGACGAATGTTTCTGTCGAGAACGGAGCCACTGAACAACGTCAACTCGCCCCTTCAAAGCCTCCCCGCGATCACCTCGATTACGAGTGAGCCGATGTCAGCCGAAGGCAGCCGATTTATGTGCTCTGTCCCGGAATATCTCACGCAAAATGCCCCTCATTTTTTGGCGAACGTCCTGTTTTCTTGGTTTGCCGGATGGCCAATTATCTGGGGAGCTAGTGGCTATTTTCCCGCTTCTCGATCTGCGTTCTTGCAACTGCTCCCAATGCTCGCGCAGTCTCAATTTCTCCGCGGGGCGCCCGGTTCTTCTCCGAACGAAACGAATGATCTCGAACTGACTGCCCAGCAAAAATGGTTTGCAGCACTTTGTGTCGGGCCTGTAAGTAAGAATCCCGACAAAGGTTTCGCTCCAGACCTGGCCACGATCATTGAGAGCGAAATTTTGCGTGGAAAAGTGCAGGCACAACCAAATGCGCCGGGGCAATTTTCGTTCGTCCCCGAGGGTCATCCAACGGCGATCCCGGCCTCTTCGACATCCTCCGTCGTGACGGAGTTGATTCCGCTGGTGCACATGTTTCGCTGTCGAGCACAGGTTGGCTTTTTGGTCATCGAAGAGCCGGAGGCACACTTACATCCGCGACTGCAACGCAAGCTGGCGCGAGTGCTCGTGCGTTTGGTGAACCGGGGCGTGCGAGTGTTGCTCACGACGCACAGCGACTTTATCGCACAGCAGGTGAACAATTGCATCAAGCTCGGGACGCTCCGACAACGGATGAATCCCGTGGAATTTTCCGCGCTGTTGCAAACACTCGGCCTCGTCGACGAAGAGTGCCTCAGCGTGC
>JANNCG010000532.1:0-18518 GCA_031386385.1 Myxococcales bacterium | reverse complement strand
GGCGACGCGGTGAACGTAGCGGCCCGTCTTGAGTCCCTCGCGCGGCCGGGACAAACGCTTGTCACTCAGGCAGTGGCAGACAAGGTGAAAGACCTGTTTACGTTTCACTCATTGGGTGAACACCCGCTGCGTGGCAAGGATAAACCTGTGGCCATCTTGGAGCTTGAGCGATGAGTTCTGACGGCAAAAAATCAGACGAAACGCGCCCAGCGACGCCCGCTACGAGCGTGAGTGACACCCACGCCGACCCCGCGGCCCAAGCCCGGGGGACGCGCGAGTATATCGCGGATCAGAGCGAGCTTTTTGGCAACACCTCACGCGATGACTCGGTGCAGTTGTTGATTACGCCAGCAGGCGTAGACCCCCGGGCGCTCGCGGTCACCGCAGCGTCTATTCCATCGAACTCGATTGCAGGACAGACCACTCCTGGGACGGGTGCGACGCACTGCCCGGAGTGTGGTGCCCTCGTGCATGACGCGCCCGAGTGCGACTCTTGTGGGTACATCTTTGATGACCCTCGGATTGGCCAAGTCATCGCGGAGCGCTATCGGGTGGACGCGCTTCTCGGTGTGGGTGGGTTTGGACGCGTCTATCGCGCGACACACTTAACGCTGGGCGAGTCCGTCGCGATCAAGTTTTTGCTCGCCGATTGGTCCAATCGCCCCGAGTCCCGTGCGCGATTTAAGCGCGAAGCGGTCGCCTTGGCGCGGCTTCGTCATCCGTCCATCGTGGGTGTTTATGACTACGGCGAGCACCTAGACGAGCTGTACATGGTGATGGAGCTGGTTCGTGGATCCCAGCTCTACGACTGCATCAAGCCCAACGACACGCTGATCCCCATTGAGCGCTGCTGCAAGATCATGGACGAGGTGTTGAGTGTGTTGTTTGCAGCACACGAGATGGGGATTGTGCACCGTGATCTCAAGGCCGAAAACGTGATGCTCTTGACGGGCTCCGATGGCGTTGAGCGTGTGAAAGTGCTGGATTTTGGCTTGGCGTTGATGGACGACAGGCCCGCCTCCGATCGCTTGACCGCCACCACGACCATTCAAGGCACGCCGCTGTACATGTCTCCAGAGCAATGCAAGGGACGAGATGTCACCTCCGCGACGGACATCTACGCGGCGGGAATCATGCTCTACGAAATGCTCTCAGGCTCAACCCCTTTTGAGGCCGCGTCGATGCCCGAAATCATGGCGAGGCACATGTTTGTTGAGCCGCCTCCGATCGCGGACTGGGGTCTCAAGCGCGCAGTCCCGCCGGGGATCGAAGCGGTGGTGCGCAGAGCGTTGGCGAAAAACGCTGAAGATCGCCCCACAGCGTCAGAGTTTCGCGAGCTCTTGCACGTCGCGCTCGCTGGCGACGACGAGACCTCTATCAAAGCGAAGCAGGCACAAGTGAGAGCGGAGCACGCTGCGCTGACCCGAGACCAGCGCGCATTGGTGGACGCCTCCGCACAGCGCTCAACTAGCGTCGCCCCATTGCCTATCGCCGAGGATGGGACCATGCCGCGCGCCTTGCTGTGGGGCTTCGAAGAGTCGCGCACTGAGGCCCTCCGAGGCCCGCTCGCGGTGCACGGAGTCAACGGGGTATTGTATCGAAAAGATGTGCCCCCCGACGCTGAAATGCTCGCAAAACGCCCCACCAAAGCGATCGTGCTGTCTGGCGCTACCGGGGTCGATGTGGTCGAGCGGGTCAAGCTTCTGCGCGAGCACTCACCCACGGCCAAGCTGCCAATATTGGTTGCAGAGCTCACCGATTCTTCCCTTACTCCGGCACTTATTCGCGCAGGTGCAAGCGATGTTGCACCGAAGACAATTCTCGATGAGACGCTGTGCAAACAGATCGCGAAGCTCATCCGCCGAGGTCGTTAACCGCATGTCATATTTACCCCATTCACCGGTCATGTTTCGATCAAATCCCAGCTTTTTTGCGATGATTTCAGCAGGCTGTGCGCTCTTGAGCGCCGGCGCTGTTCACGCGCAGACGCTCGTCGACTATCGCGTCCAAGCTGGCGATACTTGCCCATCGATCGCGCAGCGGTTGTATGGCGATGTTGGTCGGATTGATCTGATCCATCAAAACAACGCGCTTGGGCGACTGCCGCACCGGCTGCGTGTGGGGCAGGTGCTGCGGGTTCCGTCGACGGCGAGCGGGGCTCGGCCTGCTTCAAGCGACGCGCACGTGACGTTTGTGCGCAACCAGGTGAACACGTTTACGCCTGAAGAACACCCCGCGTCCCGTGATGAAGCCCTCGCGAGAGGGCACCGTGTAGGGACTCTCGAAGCATCGAGCGCTGAGCTCACGTTTATTGACGAGACCCAGCTGCAGTTGGCCTCAAACACACTGGTGATCGTGCTAGGTCGCACCGCGCAGCGCACCGACGCTGGCAGCGTCTCGGCCACCCGACTCGAGCGCGGAACCCTCCGCTCAAGCCTCGCGGCACTCTCGGGTGCACCGACCAACGCGCCTCCTCGGACCATCACTGTGCAGACTCCCTCAGGGACCGCTACCGTGGGCGCAGGCAGCTCGCTCGTGGATGTGGACCAGCGACGGACGACCCGACTCGCGGTGCACCAAGGTCAGTCCGCTCTCTCAGTGGGCCGCAGGACCGTGGCAGTGCAAGAGGGATTTGGCTCACGCGCGGACCGAGGACGTCCGCCAACGCCGCCGCAGCGACTCCCAGACGCGCCGACATGGTCGCAACCCCTGTCCCCATTGTCTCTGTTCTGGAACGCTGATCGCGGCCAAATTCACGGCACTTACGGACGGGGCGCCGGTGGACCTGCACCCACTGTTTGGCACGTACAACTCGCACGTGATGACCGGTTTAACGACCTGATTGTGGACACACGGATCCCGGCAGCGGTGGTCAATCTTGACGCAGAGCTTGGCGTTGGCGAGTACTTCGCGCGCATCAGCGCGGTGGACGCAGATGGCTTTGAGGGACGCCCCAGCGTGGTGCAGCATGTACAGGTCGCGACGGTTCGCGGCGATGTCGGTGGACCCGGACGACGGGCGAGCGTGACTGTGCGAGGCGCTGCCTTTTGCGGAGTCGACGACAGTCCCTTGGTCGCGACAACCGCTGCGCCGATGTATCTGTCACCGCTGCGAACACGAAAGCTTCGCTGTGCAATCAACGCTTCGGGCGATGGTCTGGTTGAGCAGGTGTTTGCAGCAGCGGATACCGGGCCACTCGTGTTGCAAAACTACGCGCCGAGTGCCGAGTATACAGGCACCGTTGGCCATCGAGAGGTGCTGCTTCGCGTGATGAACGCTGAGGGCGTTGGGGTCTCAGGCCTGCCCATTCGCGCCTCCGTGAGCGGTACGGCCATCACTCTTGAGCCACTGCACGAGACTGCTACGCCAGGGACCTACGCAGCCACCGCGCGATGGAGTGGAAACATCGCTCGCGAGACTGTCTCTTTCTATGTCAGCGATGAGACCGAGGCACGCGCGCAGTTTGTTCTGGAGCCCGAGAGCGCACCGGAGATTATCGCGCCACCCGCAGCTCCGTCCGCTCCGCACGTGGGGCTTGAGTTGGCGTTTTCTGGCGACATGTACGCGACGCTTGACCCGCGATTTCGCAGCGGGTTGGGGTTTGGGTTAGAAGCGCGCGCGAGGATTCCGGCAGGGTCTGGACTGCTGCTTGGCGTCCGCTCGAGCTATGAGCGGTTTGGGTGTACCGGTCCTGCGGCCACAATGATCACGGACTTTTGTAGCCCCATCACGCAGGCAAATATCATGGTTCCGCGAACCACACTGGGGCTTGACGTGTTTACCTTTGGCCCATTGGTGGGTGGCTACTTCGCGCGACACGATCGGCCGATTACGGGGTATTTCTCGTTTGTTCCTCTGTGGGTCTATTGGCGCTCGACGGTGTCTCGCCCCGACGGAAGCGCACAAGAAGCAGGCTCTACGTTTAGCGTCCTTGCAACGTTGGGCGCACAGCTTCGTATCGGCCCTGGCGGAATGTTCGTGCAAGCGGGATGGCGCAACAGCATCGCCGCGACGCAAGCGTTGGGCGAGTTGCCCATTGGTGGACTTGCGTTTCAGCTAGGCTATCGCGCGCTGTTTTAGACTAAGCTCGCTGGGTACTTCAGGGCGGAGCGATTTGACACACTCCCCGAATGCAGACTTGCTCTTCGTTGCAACACGATCCGCAACCGCAAGCTGCTGAGCCGATGGGGCAATTGGCTCGGCATCGACCGCCTTCGCACGGCCATCCGCAGGGACACTCTCGACTTAAAACGCATCCTGCTTGCCGTCGAATGCAGGCGTGCGCTGGGTTGCAAAGCTCTCCCGCTGCGCAAGCACCGGGGCAGGTCCCCCCGCAGCCATCAGGTGCTCCGCAAGGACCTCCGGGCGCGCAGGAAGCGACGCATCGACAACGGTAGTTCGAAGGGTCACAGGATGACCCGTAGGCACAAGCTCCAGCGCAAAGTCCGCCACACCCGTTTGGCTGGCCGCACCACGCGTTGGGTGGACAATATGGCTGGCACCCACATACCCAATTGTTAAACCCTTCGGCGACGCACCTGCTGCCATCGGGGCATGCTCCTGGGCACGTACGTCCGCAGCCGTCCGGCTGACTGCAGACCGCGTTCGCTGGACACGATGGGCGACAAATACATCGATACCCGCCAGCACTTCCTGCACATATTTCGTTGCCAGGACACGAGCCAAAACAAAACCGCCCGCACCCGTCAACCGCACCGCACGCGGGATTCGCGGGACAATGACCCATACATGCACAGCTAAATCTTCCCTGCGAGTTGGCGCAAAATTCTCCCGGCGGACAACTGCCGGCACACGTTCCGTTGCACCCATCATTCTCCCCACACACGCCCGAACGACACGAAACCATGCAGGTCAGCACGTCAATTGGCTGGCGCGCATCCGGCAACCGCCCGATGGCAACATCCGGGGTCGCGTCGCGTCGAACCGGCCCCTCGTCTGCCGGAGGACTGTCTACGGTCGCATCCACGGAAGCGTCGCTGACGTCGGAGCAGTTGCGGTCGCAGGTTCCGTCACATCCATCGGGTGAGCCGCAGAGTGCATCGGATGCACAGTACCGCAGGCACCGGCACGCACCCCCGTCGCAAATGAGTCCGGGAGGGCATCGACCGACACACCAGCGGCCATCGTTGCCTCGTTCGCCGCAGCGCGCGTTGGCCCGACAGACTGGATCACTCGAAGGACCGCAGAGAGTTTCAACGCACTGACCATCGTCGCAATACATGTCGTCTGGGCAGTGAACCAGCGTACAGTTGTCAAACTCACACATCCCATTCACGCAGCGAAATCCCGGCTCGCATCGCACGTTGTCGCAGGGAGAAGCGCGAGAGCAAACCAGCACACAGATCTTGCCCGCCGCGCAGGGTGAGTTGCACGGAGAGAACTGCACGCACTCACCCGTCGGGGGATTGCAATATTGCCCCGCAGGACACACGACACCGCCGCAGCGACCGGTGCAGCAGGACGGCTCGCATCGCCCCTCAAAGCACTGAGAGCCTTGATCGCATTGCACACCGTTGCACGGATCCACAGCAGGGGCACATCGCTCGACACATCGAGCACCTTCTGCGCAGCGCAGGGTTCCGCAGTTCGCGGCGATTTCTGGTGGTGGAGGCAGAACCGCTGCGTCCATGTCACGTGCTCGTTGCCCCGTCGCAAACGTCACACTGCTCGCATCCCATGTCGAATCGCTCGGCACAAACAAAGAGCGTGGACGCTCACATCCCGCAAGCATCGCCAATGCCCACACCAGCAGAAGCAGCCACTGTTGTCCCATAATACCCAACTCGTCTTTCTGTTGCGGCGATCGACTGCAACTATCATGAGCATACCGCAGTTCGACCATGCGCGAGACGTGGCGAAACGATTTTTTTGCAAGGCGTTTGGCTGCGCGTTCGGCGAATGTCGTTTCGCGAGTTCAGCTTGCTCCTTCCGATGCCGCAGTCCATACGCGCGTTGCAGAAGCCTCAGCGACTCAAGCTGCATGGATGGATCCGTCTGAACGATCGCTTCGTGATCGCAGATCGAAGTCAGCCCCTCTCATCCGCTCTACAAATCTGACAACGAGCGAACGTAAGCTTGGAGCAGCTCGACGTCTCGAGAATTGTCCTCGAGCTGCAGTGCCCAATCGATGTGAGTCTTCATCTCTGCCCGCACATCCTCTGGGAGCGCTCGGCCGAGGCTCTGGCCGACGCTTCGCACCAGAAACATCATCTTGAGGACCGCTCTGCGCAAGGTGACGCTTGTGAGATCTCGCTCTCGCCGCAACCGCTGCAAGCTCAGCGCTTCATCGAAGTCCTCGAGCGAGAGCTCAGGCATTTTTCTTTGAAAATGGATTTGCGCTCGCCACTCGACAGAACTGGCCAACTGCCTCATCCAGCGCCGTCGGACCGGATCCTGCGCTCGCAGTAGACGTCTCAGCTGTATCGACTCATTCAGCGCGACCAGGGCGAGCTCAGACTGCTCGCGGGTGTCGTGGATGAGGGCGATGGCCTCTAGCGAGCTGCAGACGTCTTCGATTCGTCGCTCGTCCGTTAGATCACGATCGGACAGCGAGCGAGCGAAGCTGAGGGCCTCGCTGAACAACGCCAAAGCCGCGTCAAGCTCACCGAGGAGTCGCGAAATTTCGCCGACCTGATGCAGAGATCGCCACACTGCTTGAAGCCACTTCACGCTGATCGGATCACTCTCAAGGACCGAGCGCCGCAAACTCAGCGCCTCTTCAAAGGCCGCGAGCGCGAGGCCATAGTAGCCTCGCTCACTTTGAGCGTAGCCGGTGTCGACCAGTGCGTCGGCCCGCGCTTGCTCAGGGAGCTTGTTGGCAACGTCAAACGATTCAACCTGGTAGCGCAAGGCGCTGTCGAAGTTGCCCTGCTCGTGCTGCAGGTCTGCAGCCACTGCGAGCGACTGCTCAAGGGTGCTCGTGGTATTCGCATCCGAGGACGTCCGCCCCAACAGCTTACGAAGCTCGCTTACTCGCTCAGAATATGTGCAAAGCGCCTCGTCGAATTTGTTCGCGTCAAGATAAAGGTCTCCAAGATCCCTGAGCCCGTACGTCATGTGCAAGGTAGCCTTCGGGCAGCTCGGATGCTGTGTGAGAATGTCGCGATACACAAGCAACGCGTCCTGCGCCGCCGTGAGTGCCAGGTCGTCCTGACCGTTGTCGCTGTGGAGACCGCTGAGAAGCCCTAGCATATCTGCATAGCAATCGTGCCACTCTGCGTTGCTTGGATCAGCGAGGATTATCCGTCGCCTCACGGTCAGTCCTTGCTGCACGCAATGGATAGCCGCTTGCGGCTCATGGCTGAACTCCCGGTGGATGCGGTCTTCTAGCTGCCACAATTGTTGACTCACAAGTCTGAGCGTTTTTGGCAACGAACTGACGGTACACGTCTCTAGATCTGCGGCAATCTCAAGGATCTCAAGGATCTCAGGATCGCTGAGCGCGACGTCATATAGCGTATAATCTATTGCCGAATCGCGCATTGAAGTCTCGTGAAGCGCACCCGCCACCGTCCCTCGCGCTGATCGCGAAACAAGATCCCCACGTCGCCGTTGGGCCCCAGCTCTGCGAGAGGATACACCGAGTCTCGCGGCGCCATGGTCACGCGCTGCTCGGTGGACAACGGTTGCAACTCTGCGCTGAACATCCGCGCCCATACGTCGTAGCCATCTCCGCTGCGGTCATCCGCCCATACAACTAATACGCGATCTCCCAACGCGACCAGTGACGGATACCGTGAAAATCCCCTATCCATACTCAATTTGATGGGCGCTAGGATCTCGCTCCCCGAGGGGCTTCGAACGGCCCCCCAGATCTCGTGATCGACGCTGTTCTCTGCGGCATCATGCCAAGCCAAGACCCATCGATCGCGGTTAAACGCGAGGACCGGAGCGATCGCGTCGGTCCCCATCGGGGTCACGCGTTGATCCATCGAGAGCCTCTGCAGCGACGCGGTCAACGGCGCGAAGTAGATCCCTCGGTTGCCCTCGGCGTTAGGCATGCCTCCACGTCCGTCAAGCCAAACGACCCCCACGGTGTTAGCTCCCGCGACGACCACCGGCGACTCGCTGTTGGCGGGGTCACGGGTCAGTCGAATGTTCTCTTCGATCTGGCGGCCTTCGCCGTCGATGCGCTGTAGATAGATCTCAAAATTCGCTGTGCGACCACCTAATCCAAACGAATCTCGCTCGTCCTGCCACGCGATCACAAAGTCTTCGCCCGTCCAGGTGATGGTTGGATTGAGCGAAAACCCTCGGGTAAACGTGACGCGTTGGTCGGCGCCGAGCTTCTCTCCGTTGGCGTTGAGGCGATTAAAATAGATCTCATAGTCGCCGTCTCGTCGGTCGGACCAGGCGAGGCCGAGGACGCGGCCGTTCCATGCGACGGAGGCACCAAAGGCGTCGGGACTGCTGAGCGTGATGCGGTTGGTCTCGGGGTTCATCGCCGCAGAGCCGTCTCGATTGCGAGCGGTGAAGTACACATGTGCGCCGTTGTTTTCGTAGCCCCAAAACGACGCGAGGTACCGTTCGCCGGACCACGCGACTCCGCCAACACTCGCAGGCGACAGCGATGGCTCACTCACCGCGACATCGGGACCGGCGGGCGTAAACGTCGCGTTGTCATCAATCACGCCGTTGCAGTTGTCGTCCCGCCCGTTGCAAATCTCAGTCGCACCCGGAAACACCGTTCGATCTTCATCATTGCAGTCATCCCCACACGCCTCGGGCTGCCCCAGCACCGTGTTGGGTCTTGTCCCTCGGTGTCCGTCTCCATCCGCGTCTCGGGTCGCTTCGGTGAAGATGCATCGTCGTGCTGCATCGTCGCAGCGATCGTCGGTACAGATGTTGTTGTCGGTGCAAGCCACGGGCGTCCCGGGGATACAACGACCCGCGCGACAGGTCTCGATTCCACTGCAAAAAAAGCGGTCATCGCAGTCTTGATCGACCTCGCACTCTGGTGGCGGAGGCTCAAGGGGAGGGTATGCGTCGACCTCAAAGCCGGTCTTGGCGCCACAGCTCATGACGCTGGCAGAAATGAACACCCACTGCGCTGCTCGCTTGAGAATCACTGGCATGCGCCGACCCCAGGTGTGTCTGTGGGATCGCAGATGTATCCGCGCTGACACTCTGGGCCGCTCCCATCCAAGCTACACAGTCGCAAGCAGCGAGTGCCCGCGCCGGTCACAAAACACACTGAGCCGGGGGTGCAATCGCTCCCGCCCATGCAAGCCTCTCCCGGGCGCACGGTCCCTGCGGGCCTGCAATTTGCCCGATAAATCTCACGCTCGCAGCGACCCATGGGGTACTCGATTTGCAAGTAGCATCCCTCCATGGGGCCGCAGCCAGTGCCTCGGATGGGGTCGCAGTCAAACATTCGCACGACGCTCGTTGAGCCGTCTGGACACATGGGTTCGACAAAGGATGAGTCCGTTGGGTTTGGGATGTCACGCAGTGTGACATCTCTCACCGCATCCCCAGGAACATCGAACATCACCACCCCCGAGTCGCCGCGCCGACCATCGGCGCCCCCACTATCTATCGGCGGCCCACCCACGCTCTGAGAGCAGGCGACGCAAATCCATCCAAAGAGTGTGGTCGCGACGAGCGCGAAGGGGCGCTCAAGCAAACGGTGATTTTTAAGCATCCACGTTATTGTGGCAGGTCAGAACCAGTGAGTCCAGATGGGCCGACGAATCGTCGTGGCGGCTTTGGTGGTCTACCCGAGGGACGGCGCTGTGTACTGCTCGTGTTGCTCGATGGTCCGCGGCCCCACGGCGACTCTTCGTCAGCTGGCGCGCTGGCAATTGTTGCGTTGGTCGTTGCTGCCCGCCGAGAGTGCTGCGTGGTATGGGGTGCTGCAGTCGTCGCTACGATCGCGGTCACGGGAGTGGGGACCTGGGCCATTCGGACAGGAGGTTGTTGTCCATCCGAAGGCGATGCAGCACTCGCCGCAACCACTGCGGCTGCGGTCGTCCCAGCAATCGCTCGAGCAGATCCTGCCGGCGCGACGAGTGCGTTGGTGTTTGCGATCTCTTGCGTCGGACTTTCGGGTGGCGGTAGCGGTTGTCTTTGTTGGCTCATGGCCACCGCAGCAGGCATCTCAATGCTGGGGCTCTCGCGGCTCTCTTCGTTCAGTTGCGTTCGGCGCACGATCCCGAGAGCGCCGACGATGAGCCCCACTGAGACCATCGCGACCCCTGCCCACACAGCGAGCGACGTGGGCTGAGAAGTGTGCGGTTGCACTGGTAATTGTACCGGATAACCCGGTGTAGAGCCCATGGCGTGCGCAGTCGGTGCAGGATAGAAGAGCTGCGGTTGTTGCGTCGCGGATGGGTTGAAAGGTGGGGCTCCAGGTCCTGGAGAGCTAAACATGGTTCTGAGCGGTGCGGCGCTCTTGGGTGCCGGTGCAGGGGCTGCAATCTCATCTTCAAGCGGCGGGATGGCTTCAATGCGTCGGCGCAGGGCGGTGCGTTTTTCAATTCGATCACCGAGGGCGTCGCGCAAGTAGTCCGCCACTGCGCGGTGAGTTGCAACGGCAACACCGCAGCTCTCAAGTGCCTCTGCAAAGTCGGCGGCTGACTGGTAGCGCTGCTCAAGTGGGCGCTGAAGTGCGGTCAAAACCACGTGACTGAGCGACGGGGGGATGTCGGCACGCCGCTCACTCAGTGACTCAATCGGAACATCCACAATCTGCGCGACGATCCGTGTCTCGCTCTCGCCGTCAAACAGACGGGCACCAACGAGAAACTCCCACGCGACAACGCCGGCTGAAAACACATCCGATCGTGCGTCGATGGGGAGCTCAAGCAGCTGCTCGGGGGACATGTACGCGAGCTTGCCTTTGGGCGCTCCGCCGACCATTGTTTGAGCCAGCCGTCGCTCAGCGCGGGCGACACCGAAGTCGGCGATGCGGCTGAGACCATCGTTGCCGATGAGGATATTGTGCGGCGAAATGTCACGGTGCACGATGTTGAGCGGGCTGCCGTCCGAGTCTTCTTGGATGTGTGCAGCGTGCAGACCGTTGAGCGCATCAATCAGCACACGCAGCGCGATCCCCAATGGAATCCCACCCAAAGCGTGCCCCGCTCGACTGAGGTCCAGCAACCGCTCGCCCTCAATGTACTCCATCGCGAGAAAGAGCTCCTCCGCGCGATCCACATCCACCGTCGCCACCACGTTGGGATGTCGCACTCGCGCTGCGATTCGCGCCTCGTCCAAAAACATCGAGACAAACGCTTGATCGCGCAGGTGCTGCGGCAAGCACGTCTTGATCGCGACGAGCCGCGAGAATCCACCCATGCTCCGAACGCGCCCTAAATACACAACGCCCATACCGCCGCGAGCGAGCTCGTGCAGAAGTTCATAGCGACCTAGTTTGCGGGGCAGATCCATGAAAGCGACTTAGTATGCGAAGGATCGCACATTTTTGCGGAGGATCGGTATCCTTGGTTTCACTAATTACAAAACAAGCGCCCTCGTGAAGCGAGTCCTCAACCGCCGACCCATTAGAGTCTTACAAATTCTCCGCCGCCATCAGAAGCTAAGCCATGACCTATACCGTTACGCTCATTCCCGGAGACGGGATTGGTCCCGAAGTCACTGCGGCGACACAAGAAGTTCTTGCTGCTAGCAGAATCGCGATCCACTGGGACGTGCAGCCCGCAGGCGCCGCAGCGGCGATTACCCACGGAAATCCCTGCCCCGACGAGCTCATCGCGTCCGTGCAACAGCACCGCATCGCGCTCAAGGGTCCCGTGGGCACCCCCATTGGAAGAGGATTTAAGAGCGTCAACGTTACCCTTCGCAAAGCGCTCAACCTCTACGCTTGCCTGCGCCCGGTGAAAAACATTGAAGGTGTCTCGTCTCGGTTCACCGGAGTCGATCTGGTGATTGTCCGCGAAAACACTGAGGGACTGTACTCGGGCTTAGAGCACATGGTGATACCTGGTGTGGCAGAGTCGCTCAAGATCGTGTCCGAAGCGGCCAGCCTTCGCATCGCCGAGTTTGCCTACCGTCATGCGCGCGCAAACAACCGGAAGAAGGTCTCTGTCGTACATAAAGCGAACATTATGAAGCTCTCGGACGGGCTGTTCTTAGACTGTGTTCGCAAAGTAGCTAGACGTTATAGCGACATAGAGACCCACGAGGTGATTGTGGATGCGTGCGCGATGCAGCTGGTGCGCTTTCCTGAGCGCTTTCAGGTGCTGGTGATGGACAACCTGTATGGCGATATTCTCAGCGATTTATGCGCCGGATTGGTCGGCGGTCTAGGCGTTGTCCCCGGAGCGAACATCGGCGATGAGTACGCGGTGTTTGAGGCTGTTCACGGCTCAGCGCCCGACATCGCCGGCAAAAACATCGCCAACCCCACGGCACTGATACTAAGCGCGTCCATGATGCTCGCCACGATGGGTGAGACCGATGCCTCCATGCGTATTGAGCGCGCCGTGCACCGGGTGTACGCCTCAAGCACGATCCGAACCGCAGACCTCGGTGGCAACGCGACAACCACTGAGTTTACTCAAGCGGTGATCGCTGCTCTCTGAACGGAGTAGTACCGCCCGCCAGAAGTAAGGGGATGTTTGTGTGCGTCTTAAGAGGCGGTGCCGTAGGCGCGGACGACAAGCATCCGCGCAAGTGCCTTCGCGAAGCGCTCAGGAGCCCCATCGTCATTGGCATTCCTCTGGGGTCGTGGGAGGTGCTGTGTGCATGGAGCAAAAGTGAGAGTTTGAAGCTGAGCCGCTCGGTGCTATTCGCAGGTGATGTTCGGTTGATCGACTGAACGATTTGGCATTGCACCAGCATCTCGCATGACCCCAGATGAATGACAATGACGATGGGGCCCTTGAGCGCTTCGCGAGGGCCATTGGGCGGAGGCTTGTCCTCAGCGCAGCTCGGCCAGACGCTGCGCGAAAACCTCCCCCTACCTCTGGCGGGCGGAGCTAGTCGGCCGTTAGCTCACACTTGCGTCGACGAAGCACGAGTGCAAGCGCCAGTGTTGCCGAAATCGCGAGCCACCTTGGGTCCTCATTCTTCACCGGTGTTCGGCATCCGCAACCAGGGTTTGCTGGGCTCATCCCCACTCGTCCATCGTCTGAAAGGGTGCGCACGTCCATGTTGAGGTTCGACGCCTCGTCAAGAGGCTGCCGTGCGTCGGCCGCAACGCCCGCGTCGAGACCGATCATCCCGGGATCTTCGGGGTTGTCCATCTCAGGCATCGGATCGCCGCTCGGGATCGATCCCGGGGTCGGAACCCAAGCGCCATACAAGTCCGCAATCACATGCGTGCGAGTGCTCGTGTAGATGCACAGTCGTCCGCCGCGGAGTGATGAGATCACCATCCCAGCACCGGCGACTCCCGTCTGAAAGTTGAGACTCGAGGTGTTGGGGGTGTTCATTCCGCATGGGTAAACGGTGAAGAAACCGTCGCTGGCTGCGCCCACGGTCGTGAGATTCACAATCGCCGCCCGTGCATCGGCAGGCAACCCAGGGATCGCTGCGATCGGCAGCTCAATCACCTGTCCGGCTCCAAGTCGACCTGTGTAGATCGAGTCCATCTGGCGCGTGTCGACCATGCGCAAAGGACGCACTAGCTGCAGCGAGAGCTCGCCCGCATCAACGAAGTACCCGGTGATATCCACAATCAGGTCGACTTCAGCGGACGATTGAAAACAAAGCTCTCCGCCGGGGATCGATGAAATCACGGTGTTGCTCACAACTCCCGTCGCCCCGAAGTTGAGCGTGCTCGTCGACGGTGGCGGCGCGTTGCACGCAAACACCTGAATAAATCCAGCCGTTCCGCGTGGGATGGCTGCGACGGTGACGACCACGGCGCGCGCGTCCATGGGTGCGTTGAGCGGCAGTGGCCGTCGTGCGTTGGCAGCAAGCGGAGCGCTGGCCCGCGTGTCGAGCACCCGCGTCGGCGTGATGCTACGAAGGCCCATTCCCATGGGGGCAAATGCGCCGTTTAGGTCGCCAATGAGGTGGGTCTCGCTTGCAGCGCGAAAGGTGACTCCGTTGCCTGCGCCGAGCGCGACTGCGACCGCGTTTGCGCGTGCGATCGGTGGCGTGTAGTTGAGCGTCGAGGCGTTGGTGACTGCTCCCGCGGGATAGACCGAAACAAAACCTGGATCTGCGAGTGGGACGGCCGCCACGTTGAGCCACACACCGGTCGCCCCTGCGGGAAGGGCTGCAAAAGCGCTGAAGGTCCCGTCGCGCGTAGGCCCCAGAGGACCGGCCATCGCGCCGTCGGAGCGCTGCAGCTGCGCCGACGCTGCGGCCACGCGCGTGTCAAACAATCGCGTGGGAGCCACCAGTTGATAACGAACGAGTCCGCCGTTGGGCGTTGCGCCGGGGATGTTGATGGCAGGATTGCGCACAGCAGTGGGTGGCTCGCCAGCGCCGCAGCGTGGCGGATCGGGAATGCACACTTGTCCTGTTGTGGCACAGTCCAAGACCGTGCAATCAGCGCGGACCAATGCGTTGCCAGCACACGTCGGTTGGCAGGTCACGGGTGGGGGTCCAACCGTAAAAAACGGCGTACGTTGGTCGCCGCCCTCTACGCTCAGCTCGGCGTGAATGTGGTTCACGTGATGGTCCACGCCGTTGGGGATGTCTGAGAAGTGGTTGTTGACGCGACCGCCGTTCCAGTATTTGCCATCCCAGATGACTCGCTGAATGCCGATGTACGCAGCGTTTTCGATCAGCCAATTGGCGACCTGATCCCCCAGGGTGTTGTCAGCGTCTCCTCCACTTACCTGGGGAATCATTAAGTCAATCGCTCTGCCAACGCTGTGCACAGAGAGGTTGGTACAGCTTCGCACCCCGAAGCCGTTGACCGATTGGTTGCTGTTGCGGCGACAGTTGTAGTTGCCACCGGAGCCCACAAAACGCCAATTCTCTTGGATGAAGCGTTGCAAGCGAAGTGTCCCAGGCTTCAAGCCCGAACAGCCTGCGGGGTCCTCGCAAAGACCAAACGCCCCTCTGTCGTCGGCTGGGCATGTTGATCGGCAGGTTCCGGTGACAGGCGGCGGCTCTGTGACCTCCACGCGCTGCGGATTAGACCGAATCAGCGTCGCCTCTGGAGGGACCCAAGGTCCGGCGATCGCGATGTTTGAAGCACGGGTCTCATACTCGTTCGCCGCGCAGGCCGTGAATATGAAGCTCAACCCTAGAAGCAACGAACGACGGTTTCGCATTGGGCAATCGTAGATGTCGCATTGCAGCAATGCGAGAAGATTCTGCGGTCTGATTGATGCGAAAACTCCAATAGTCTAGAAGCTAAGCCTACAAATCTGCATCCGCATAGCGTTCAAACGATAGAGCGCGATCCCCGACTCCCCCCAAATCGCGATCAATGCGAGCCCCAATCCGCGCGACTGCAAAGTCCCAGCTCGTCGCTTGCCTCCACACCAGCAGCCAATCGCCCCGCACGCTTTCACATCGCAGTAGCATCTCCCACCAACCCTGAGGAATGCCAATGACGATGGGTCTCCTGAGCGCGCTTCGCGCGAAGGCACCTGCGCGGAGGCTTGCCCTCAGCGCTTACCGCACTGCGCCGCTGTGATGAATCCTGACTGACTTGCTGTCGCGCTTACCGCACTGCGCCGCTGTGATGAATCCCGACTTACCCCACCACACCCCACTCACCCCAGCTTCGCCGTCTCATCCACATCACGCCCCTTGGTCTCTGGTATCCACATCCAAAAGAGCACAAATCCTCCAAACGCAAACGCCGCAGTGGACGCAATCGCAGGACCCCAACCGACGCTCTCTGCGAAGGACCCAAGCAGGATGGGCGAGATCACATACCCAATCCGCCCAAGCAAGCTATTGGACCACGCAAAGCCATCTCCCCGCACATCGGTCGGAAACAGCTCGCCCGTGACGGCATTCAACAACGCCAACACCGAGCTCTGCGCAAACACCGTGAGCACCAACGAGGCAATGAGCCCCAAGCGATGCGTGAGCAAAAACGCGCCCAATGTACCCAACACCAACGACGAGTACACCACCATAGCGCCGACACGACGCCCCCACACATCAAGGAGCTTTCCGATCCCAAGCACACCCGGAAGTGACACCAGCGCTGCGATCGCAAGAACGCCCCCCACTTGCTTCTCGGTCCAGTGGCGCTCGCTCAGCGCGTACTCCTTCCAAAACGTGATGGTGTTTTGCGTGCACACGTACGTGAGCGACCAAATGAGCGCGAGCTGAATCACCCGTGTTTTATGCGGTGTACGCCAGATCGCAAACAAATCGCGGGTGCGTTTTTCTTCCGTTGGCTCAAACCGCGAGCTCTCTTTGAGAGTCCTGCGCGCCATCGCGATGATCACCAACGGTATAGCTCCCACTAGATACACCGTCCGCCACCCCAGCGGTGACTTGATCAAAAACGGAACCACCCCCGCGCACACAATCGACCCCACCGCCGCCATCGCTTGGATCATTCCCACCACCACGCCTCGGCGCTCGGCAGCAAACTCCTCCGCTGCGTACACCATGGCCGTGGCCCACTCGCCGATCAAAAACACGCGGGCTAAGAGCTGAAAAATCGCAAACACATACACGTTGGGGCTCGCCGCGGTGAGCAGCGACATGACGGTGTAGCCGATGATGGTCACGGTCATCACACGCTTGCGGCCCCAACGATCCGCGCGATAAACGAGCAAGTAGGCCAACACGGTTCCGAAGTTGGTGACCGCTGAAAGCACACCAAGGGCGGTCTTGCTTAGCCCCCACTCAACGCGAAGGCTCGGCAAAATTTGGCTGAGGGCGAACATGTCAAAGCCCTCAAAAAAAGTCGCGACCGAGAGAAAGAAAAACAGCTTCCACTGGTAGGGCGTAAACGCCGTCGCCTTCGAAGTGCTGGGCCCAGTCGCGATCGAGGTGCTCACTTTTTCTTCTTACCCTTTGCGCTCACTGTTTCATTCACTTCCGCGCCCGCTTGAACCACTGCATTGTAAGCGGCCTCGTCGACCACGGTCTTCGCTTCGGTCTCTGCCGTGGGCGCATCGTCCGTGCGTAGTTCTGTGGCTTTTTCTTCAGGATCTTTCGCTGAGTCTACCTCCCAGTGCGACCGCTCGCTGTCACTCACGGCGCCCATCGTGTGCGACGATCCCGTTGCGAGAGCACTCATGCCCTGTGAGCCTAGCGCATGGGTCGGTGCGCCGTTTTTGAGACCCTGCTCATCGGTGCCCTCAACCGCACGCAACAGTCGCTCAAGCTCGTCGCTGTCCAAGTGCGAAAACTCCATCGCTCGGCCGTCGTCCGTGCGAAGCGTGAGCCGCATTTTTCCGCTCAGTCCTGGCCACAGTGCGCGCAGGACCAGCTCAAAGCCTATCCCAAGCGCGATCAACCCAAGCCCAATGGCCACGAGCGGAAAGTACTTCGCCCCCGCCCCCTCAATCACCTTGCGCGCCCCAAAGAGCGTCCCAAGCGTGAGCCCAAAGATCGACAACGCCGCCGGGGCCCAGGGAAATCGCGCTTCTTTTTTCAACTCGCGCACCGACGCCAGCGCCACCTTCCAATCCCAAGTTCGCAACGTGCGACCCAACACCTCGCTGTGACCCACCATCCGAAGGGTGTCCCCCTCGACCGAAATCGTCGTGGGTCGCTTAAACGAAAACACTCCTCGCCCAAGCGTCACAACCAAGGCACGTACCACCGCGAGGCCAGAAAACACCGACAAAATCCTCGTCCAAAACCCTCGCGACGCGCCCATCAGCTCTGCCGCCACAGACACTCGTCTGCTTCGTCGTGAGGCACTGGCACTGCGCGCACCTTCAAGCGCTCCCTCACCGTCGGTCCCGATGCCCCGCAAAGCACGCACAGCGGCCATCGCGCGAAGGGACCAGTTTGCGACGGGGGTGTCACGCAGCAGCTTCGCAAAGCGCCCACCCGTGTCAGATCCAAGCGCCATATCCGCCGCTTCGTACGGAGCATAGGGCCCGGTAAACTCAAGCCAATCAATCGCGTTAAGCTGGGCTTTGAGCTTCGTTGGTCCGGACTCACCATCCAGCATTTCGCCCAAGAACCTCGCCATCAAAACGCTCACCACCGCGCGCTCTTCGTCGGTTTTGGGCCCTCTGCGAAGCACCTCGATGGGGCGCACTGAGTCCACCTCACCGGTTGAATCACTTGCGCCAAACTCTGCACAGCGTGCGTCGATGGCTCGGGACGACACAGTGGTGCTGCGTGTCTCTGCATGATCGAGCAACACCTCGCCGATCACCTTTGCAACCGTGCGCATCTCCGCTCGTGGCTTGCGAGCGATACTCTCAGCGGCCGCGCGCAACGCGTCGGTGGCCACCATCTGTTCGGATTGGGTCATAGGACTGAAGGGCGCGACTATCATCCATTTCACCCCTTTTATCCACCAGAGATCCCGAAACCTAACCGCCCCCAATGCGCCGCCTTTCGAACCGACGGCGAAGCGCCCTACTCGTGGTCTTCGACTTCGCGAAGCGTTGAGCGAAACTGCTCCATGCGATTGCGCA
>JANNCG010000524.1:0-3017 GCA_031386385.1 Myxococcales bacterium | reverse complement strand
GGCGCAAGAGCTGATGCCGCCGCCCTTCGAGTTGTCGCGTCAACAGCTCTTCGATCGGCTTTGCACCGCGTGGTACAAGCTCGACGAACGTCACGTAACAACAGCATTTATGCAGGGAATTCACGACGTCCACCCGCCTTCCATGGCGGTGTTTGGGACCTATCTCAACTTCTACCAACCCAGCGCTCAAGCTCTCTGGGCGGGCTCACAGACTCATCCGGGTGTGCACGGGCTCGCGGTGGACATGGAGGATAAGTTAATCATTGTACATCCCCTTCAGGTCACTGCGCGTCGGTATATTCACGGGAGCATGATGCAGCACGATCACGCGATCAACGCGATGCTCGAGCTCGAAGCGTTTGCGAAGCACTGCGAAGGCGAACCTCCCGCGCCTCCGACACAACAAGCGATCCAAACCTTTCGCAACATCCTCGACGCCATCCGCGCCCTGCCCCGCGACGCGGCGCTTGGAACGCTCAGAAAATCACTCACCAAAATCACCAAAGACATCCGGGGTTGTCGACGACAACACATCCTAGAGAACCTCGGATGGTGTGATATTTTGCAGCCAAGAGAGTCGTTTCTCTCGGGCTACCATCCCCTGTCTCGTCGGCCTCTTCCGCCCAGTCCTGCGAAGAAAGAATGGTTCTATCCGGTGTGCTGGTGGACCGGCGCCGATGGCTTGAACGAGGCTGCGGTGAGTCGCTGGTTTTCGATGCTGTAGTCTAGGACGGCAAGAGTTCAGCGTGCGAAAACTACTTCATCGCCGATTGCATCGAGGCGCCAAGGAAGCGGCTCGCACTCGGCAACAACAACCCGTGCGCTGCAACAAACGTCACCGTGATTCTATGGTTGATCACTTTGCGACCCGTGCCGCACACCGCGGCGATACACCGCTGCGTCACAGCAAGATCAGGTCCGAACCCACAACACTGTGTTTTGGTCAGAAGAGTGCCCGTCAGCCATCACCCGCGCCAATTCATCGAACACCTCAAGCGCAGTGCCCTCAACGTGACGAATTGGCATGGAATCTGAATCGTGCATCACAGCCCAAATCTTGGCCTGAGAAGAAATGACAGCGAACAAAGCTCGCAGGCTCAGTTCGTCTTGTTGCGAAAGTGCTTTGCGTCGCCAGACGAGTACGAGCTCTTCCGAAAGACTTAAGACTGAGTCGACACCTGGTAGAACTTTCTCGACGGCCAACTTCGTCCGACCGGGGATGGGATTCAGAGTCAAATGAAGGCTCTCGAATTGATAGCGAGGCGGGTCAAACGCTTCCCATTGGCCTGCCCACAGAATCCGATTTTCTGAGAGCCCCGGCAGATTGGCGATATCGGGCACAACCAAGTCAATAAACTGCGACATAGACTTTTTTCTCTTATGTTCGAGGGCTGTCCAAACTCATTATAAGCGATACGTTGTACGCACATTCGCACGGGTCTCCGAGCGAAACTGCCGCGATGAGACTGCAAGTTGCACCCAAATCGTGGTCGCAGCGAACGACCTTCGCATCGGGATACTGCACCGTTTGCAATCTGCCAGATGGATCAAACGCAAACCGCATGTCTGTGTCGATCGCTGGTAGTGGAGGGTTCGAGGGAACCGTCCCCTCGCCGTAGACAAAAATATCTCCGTCGCAGCGGTGGATGGAGACGCGACCCGTGACAATCGATGATAGTCACGTTGATAGGTAATCCGACGACCAGGTGCGCGAAGGTTAGCCGTCTGCCGCGATCGCCGATTCCACCATCACTCCAAGATTTGCGATGGCGATTTTGATAT
Source organism: Myxococcales bacterium (assembly GCA_031386385.1). Classification (GTDB taxonomy): domain Bacteria; phylum Myxococcota_A; class Polyangia; order Polyangiales; genus JANNCG01. The sequence goes on along the minus strand of JANNCG010000524.1, from coordinate 1,235 downwards.
CGTCTGCGTACTCGGGAGAGTTGAGATCATGTTGTCGATCCAACGCAATCGCGTACGCTTGTTCGAGTTCCCACCACTCCGTGCGAAACCGCTGTTGCCATTGTTCGGATGCTCCCTCGAGGTTAGCGAGAAGCTCTGACAGTCGATTGATCAATTCGATTAATTCACCGAGGGACAGGCCAATAGAACGAAACCTTGCGAGGGCAGAGCGCATGAACAAGTACAGTTGTAGATCAAAGTCTGAGGTCACAATACACCCAACCCTAGCGCGATTATTGCCTCTTGCCAGCACCACGCGAAGGTCCGTCACGCACAGCTGTTGCTCGATCAACAGGCGTCTGTGGGCCCAGTCCGCGCACAATTTCTCTCGCTCTACGACGAGCCGTTTGTGAACCTGCCAGCGAGCACCCCCTCAGCTTACTTAAGCCCTACGGCGGCGCGTCGCGTGCACAAGCGCCATCGCGCCGAGCATCATCACTGGCCACACTCCGCCTGAGCGATTGCTCCGCAATGGAGCGCCAGGCACACGACACGCGCAGGCGCCGTCACCCGAGACAAGCCCGCCTGCACCCGCGCCATCAGCGCCCACGCTGCCGTCGCCCATGAGCGTCCCATCCATCGACGCGCGCGCATCGGTGTTGGGGACATCCATTCGTGGCGTCACGTTGTCGATCAGCACAACATCGCTGACTATGATCGTATCAGGCCCAACCACCATCGCGTCGTCGGATGCATCGGCCACAACGCTTGCATCAGCCCCTGCGTCCGCGAACATTGCTGGGACACAAACACCGCGTGTGTTGTCGCATACAGGAGTTGGCTCAGCGCAATTGGCGTTCGCCATCACGCTTGGAAGCATGGCGTTAATGCGCGCAGCTCCGGCCTCGCGAGCGTCTGAGTCGGGGACACAGTCGTTGTCGCTGTCGAGATCGAGAAAGTCCCGTGCCCCGTCGCGGTCGGTGTCCGCGGGCATTGCGAAATCCACCCCAGCTTCGACGCTGTCGGGCACTGAATCTCCGTCGCTGTCGCGATCAAGCCACGCTGGGGCCATGTCGCCGTCTGGATCGGGCATAGCCTGAGCGAGCGTGCGCTCAGTGCGCGTCGAGATCCCATCGCCGTCATCGTCGGGATCAAGATAATCGGGGATCATGTCTGCGCTTCCCTGGCCCATTGGAACCATCGCGTCAGAGTTTTGCGGTGCACGATAGCCGCCCGCACCAAGCTCGTCGCGGGTG
>JANNCG010000520.1:0-3883 GCA_031386385.1 Myxococcales bacterium | reverse complement strand
TCCAGGGATCGCCGCCACCCTGGGACGCTTCGGATTTCAGCCGGGCGATGGCATTGGGGCTGATTTGGCCGGCGCACCAACGGGGATCCGTTCTCAGCCGGTCCCGCACTTCGCCCAGTCGATCGACCAGCTCTTGATGACGCGCTTCGAGGTCGATCTCCGACACCGGATAGTCTGCGTGCTCTGCCACCTCCCGCGGCTTGCGCTTCACCGCCCGCCAAAAGTTGCACAACAGCCCGTCCTTGTCGTTGACCGTCTCAATCTCAGCCTCACTCGGATCCCGCGAGAGCAGCACCGCGCCACTCCCGAAGAACGGCTCCACGTACACGCGCGGCGCTCCCAACGCCTGCCACACGGTGTCCGCGACAAGCCGCTTTCCGCCTGCCCAAGAGAACGGCGCGAGAATGCGCTTCATTTTCACGCTGCCCCTTTTTTCTGACGCATTAGCGGCACACTGCGCTTGCGTGTTTTATGTTCTCCCAGCGAATTTGCTCGCAAAGCTCCTATTGCACAGCGGACTTTTAATCCGTTGGCTCCGGGTTCGAGTCCCGGACGACCCACTACTTTCGCTGCTTTTTTCCAGGGGGATGTTGTTACCGGTTTTTCCAATGTCTCCATTAGAACGGCCTGTTTCCACTCTTGCTGTTACACCGGCGTTACAGTCTCCGCCGCTCGCTTGGCTTGATCCTTGAGTTCAGTGCACTCTTCGAGGCGAAGCAGCGGACCTGCCTCCGCTGACACCAAGTGAGGTGACCCTCGTGAGGCTCATGCAAGACTGTGAACTGACCGAAGAGCAAGCGCGGTCGGCACTCTCGACCTAACCGCCACGCCCATCAAACACGCGGGGACAGCCACGCGCGATCTCGCATCGCCGCGATCGGCATCCTTTGGCGCAGCGCAATTCGGCAGCGGTGGCCGCTGCTTTCGCTTGGATTTTCACTGACGCTTGCGCACGTGCACCAATTTGCTCACCCTGTCAGGACGTCCACTGGCGAGGACGTACGACTCAGTTATCGGCCAATCCTGCATCCACGCCTTCGGCTGTCGATCCACGATGCGGTTGCGATACGGCTTCGACCACAACTGGATGAGGCTCATCGGGGTTGAGCGCTGCGGGCATGCTCAGTTGGAGATACTGGTTTGAGCCCCAGCAATAGAGCTCGCCGCACCGATTCCACGCGCAGCTGTGAGCGCCGCCGTTGGTGACGCCTACCACATCGGTCAGACCCACGACGAGGGTCCAGTCCGCCGATGATGGTCCCAAGTGACCGAGTTGGTTGCGTCCGTTGTTTCCGCGACAATACACACGGTGATCGTCACGCACAACGCACTCATGCTCGATACCCTGCATGGCGAATGTTCGGGCCGCGACTCCGCGAATTGACGCCGGAATCGTCTGCAGGTTCGTAGGCAGCGCGGTCGCAGGAATCAACCTCGAATTCACCATTGGAGACATAAGTTGTCCGTGATTGTTGCCCCAACACCAGCGATCCTCCCCGACGCTCACGCAAGTGCCCAAGCTGTACGCCAAGAGATGGTCTGGCACGATCGCAAGCGGCACTCGACGAGGAAGCGCAGTGGTCCGATATCGACCAATATTTGAAGTTGATCGTGGCGTGATAGCGTGTGGATCGCCGGTTTGACCATCGTACGATAATCCCCAACAAAATACCTCGTTGGCGTCGGTGAGTGCGCACGTGTGACCGAACCCCGCAGCCGCCATTCGAACACGTCCCAAGAGCTGGATTCGTGACGGGCCAACAGGAGCGAGGTATGTGCCAAGGCGCCCAAAGCTTGCCTCACCCCAACACCACACACGGCCTTCGGCGGAGCGGACGCACATGTGCTCTTCGCCTGCTACAAGCTGGACCGCCGGAGACTCTATCGTTCGCATAGTGACCGTCGGCGGTGTGAGCGATGCGGTTGTGTCGCGTAGACACTCGACTTGACCCGTTGTTTTTCGCATGCAAACTTCACGAATTGTCGTCGCGATTTCTTCAACTTCACGTCCGATCAACGTCCAGTCCATATCTGGGCGCCCACCTTCAATCGCTGTTCTGCACCAGACCTCGCGACTCGACAACACGACGCAGACCCGATCATTCGTCGAGGAAATCTGAACGGCGCCGCGACACACTGGCTCGGTTCGCAAGACTGCCGCTACGGGGTCATCCACTGCGCTCGCCATGCGTCCAATACAGCGAAAGTTGTGACTGCGATCAAGTATGCAGAGTTGGTTCGCACTGCGGACAATCTTCTCGATGACAATTTCACCTTGCTGTCGCTCAACTTGGATGTCCGAATCTTCAGCGTCCACATGAATGCGTTGCGAATCGGCGTCGCACATCCCCCAGCCACAGCGATAACTAGACGGGCGACGCATGGCGCGCATTGCTTCAACAGAATGCGTCGGTACCGACGGTTCGTCATCAAATGCGGGAATAGCTGGCTGCAGATAAGTTGGAACTCGGTGGGTCCAGAGCAACCTGCTATCGTGACCCAGCCACGGGCGAAAAGTGAGTGAAATCTCGTCGACGCGAGCACTGAAAGATTCTGGTCGTCCCCAGCATTGCCAACCACCGCTCGTAGTTGCGCCACAGGTGCTTGATGCGTCGACATCAAGCGAACGCACGCCAACCACCGAGACCGATCGCGCAAACTCCAACCCCCGATGACACTGCGGGTGCGAAGTGAGTTGAGTGCGCGAAAGCAATAATGTCGGACTTCGGCAGGCGAAACCGAAGAATAAGATTGCGAGACTCGCTGCCCCAGCGCGGACGTCAAGTCCGTTGCTCCCAGGACTGGCGGTCTGGCGACGCAGACGCCAAATGCGTGAAATCCGTTGCATCGTCAACGCCTCTCACTTCCAGTCGCTGGAACTCTTGGACTTGCGCTTGGTAACACAAAGCCCCGAAGTCGCCCATGAGTAGCCTCGCCCACTCGTGTTCCCGTTGGTGCATGTTGCGGAACGCCTGACCCAGGTCTATTCGATGTCCCCCACTGCACGTTATTGTTGCTGGCAGCAGCCCCAGGACTTCGAGGAGTTATGCCAAAGTTGGTTCGAACATCGAATCCGCTTCGATAGGCCGGGCGCACGCCGTCCATTACGTACGCGTCCAGATCTTGATGAACATAGCCCCCGACAATCGGGGATTCGTGACCTCTGACTCTTTCGAGCGTTTCCTGGTCGTTTGTGAGCCGGCGTACCAAGGTCTCATCCGGGCGCGGTTGGTCGCTGGTTCGCACTTCAGTCGCCGTTCTGTTTACGGGATATGCTCCGGTTCCATCCGGTTGTACGATTGGATGGTCTGGCAAACTCGTTCGAATTGGGACCGTGCGCTCAGGCCCGAGCATTTCGCCTCTGCCATCGGTAGAGCGGATCGTTCCAAGTTAATAACTCCAAGTGTTGTCCGCATGCAAAAAAGCGACCGTGACCGAGACATACTGGCGAATTTCGACAGCAGCAGCGTTGGGACCGCTGATCGTTAGAACGGCGCGATCAGTGGTTTGCGAGCTTTCAATGTTTCGTCCCACACTTCTGAATTCTTGACCCGTCCCGCGCTCAATACTGAAATTAACCTGGTGATTTTGTCCTCGAATGCTCACCGTATCCGTCCATATCGGCTCCCGTCCGTCTGGATCAATCATCCTCAACGGCGAGTTGTTTCCATAACTCAACGCCCAGCGATTCTGGGGATCTGCGCGCATCCCCAACGCTGGATCCCCGCTCTCCCACTGCGACGTTCGTGGATCGAAGTATCGCGCGCCAAAGTAGAACAGTACGTCCTCGCTGGCGCACGTCGTGACTCGGGGAGCAAAGTGGTGCACGCACGCGCGCGTCTGTGAAAATCCACGCGAAAGCAACGAGCACCAGCGAGGGATT
>JANNCG010000498.1:0-4819 GCA_031386385.1 Myxococcales bacterium | reverse complement strand
CGAAATACCGCTCCATCATCGCGATTAACGGTCCGGTGTCCGTGAGTCCCCGTTGAAGAAATCCGCCGCGACCCCGCGCCGCGACCCCGCGCAGCGGAATGGCTCGTGTGCGCACCTCGTTTGGCGCGATCGGCGGAGCCTCCACGACGTCGAGCGGTCCCACGGCGTACGCCAGCAGATACGTCGGTAGGCGTTCAGTGGTCGCAAATCGAATCGCGCGGAGGTGCTCTTGGGGCGTCAATCCGACACGCGGTGTGCTGCTTACTTCGAGCGTGTTTGTGATCGCTTTATCGTCACCCGCGACCACCACGGTCATATCAAACGGCGTTTTAAATCTCGGCTCATCGAATCCTGGAAATGCTTTTCGTGCGCTGATCGCTTCAAACTGCGTGAATGCGTACGAGTCCCCGCCGCTGTCGACGCGATACAGCCCCTCCAGCTGTCTGTTAAACGGCGCGGTCCAACGCAGGCGAATGTCGATTTCACCCGCTTCGAGTGGGATGTCCCATCGCACGGAGTTGATGCCTGGCCGCGTTCCAGCGACCCATCGCGCAGGACGCATCGATGTACCCGTCAGTCCCACTTCGACGGACGTTACATCAAGTCCCTCGCCGTGCAACCAGATCCCGTCTCGTGGTTGCGTGGTACGGATTCGAATGGTCGCCACCCCACGAAAGCGCTCGCGGCTCGGGACGATCTCACGCTCGAGATCGTAGTGCACAGGCTCAACACCTACGGGAAGTTGCCCCACAGGCTCGGGTTCCATCGCGACTGCGGGGGCTACCACCGGCGCGACCATTCCCGCAGACGCAGCCGTCGGTGCGACGGTTGTGATTGGCGCGGCGGCCCGACATTGTGTGAGCGCGAACGAGATCGCGAAAAGGGCACGTTTCATCGTGCGAGGGTAGAAACGACCTTGAGCAGAAGTCAACGAGCGAGATCTCAGTCGTGTGGCCTCATTTGAGCTAAACCCTCGCTTGCTCAAAAAGCACAGAGCGCGGGCTCAGCGACGTCGCAAGCGCCGACCTTGTTTGGTCCGTGTCGTTGTGGGTGACTGCGTGTGATAAGGATTTTGCAGGTCATTCACGTGGGTTGGCACAGCGTTGGTCTCGACACGAAGGCTGTTGGATGGGCGCTCAACGACCGCACGCGGTTGGGCTTCGCGAGTGGGCTGCGTCGCTGTTGGAGTGTGGTGAGTTGGTACCTGCTCGTTGTGTACGAGTCCTGGCGCGATCGAGTTGCGAAGCGCATCTTGCTTAGCTTTTTCGTTATATACAAACCAGCCAACGGCGCCAATGACTCCGAGGACTATGAGCAAGAAGACAGCCGCTTTGAGCCGATTGCCTCGCGAGGGGTCCACAAACTCGTCGTCGCTCAGGGCCGAACCGGGCATTTGACTCGCGCGCTCTGCGAGGATTCGAATCGCGTTTTGTGAGCTAATAGCTTGGTGTGGTGAGGTGATGCTCGCCGGTGCCGGGGCTGCCGAACCCGGAGGGCCGGACGCAGCAGTAGCAATGATCACCGCGTTCGCAATGCTCGCCGCTACCTGGGGCAGCTGTCCTGTTGGATAGGCGCCTTCTTGGACAATGATGGACGCCGACGGAGGCTGGGACAGCGTCGCGGTCGCAGGGGCGATCGGCGCTCCAACACCCGACAATCGTTGCGGTGGAGCAAAACTGACGCGCTCAGGCATCGCGTGCTGCACGGGCGGTGCGCCAGCGTAGAGCGTTGTGGGGACATCAACCGAGCCATCTGCCGTCGACGGCGCGCGCACAATACTCGGACTCGGAACCTCTGCGCTCGTCACCCGCCCGCGCGAAAGCTCGTCGTTGTCACCCTGTGCCGTTTGGTCGTCGGGGTGAACCGTAGCCGGAAGGACCAAATCGATCCCAGCTCCGACGGCAGCCTTGCGAAGGGCCTCACCAAACTCTTCGAGCGACCCGTAGCGCTTCTCTCGATCCGTATCCAGGGCGCGGTGCACCACCTGCGCGAGGGCGACAGAAATTTGCGGCAGAAACAGCTCAATCCTCGGGGGATCTTCTGTGATAATTTTTGTCAGGACGAGCGTGGCAGTAGGCGCGACAAACGGTGGTCGTCCAGCCAACATCTCGTACAAAACGCAAGCCAAAGACCACTGGTCGGTCCGCGCATCGAGCACACGGTCCGCCCGCGCTTGCTCAGGGGACATATAATCGGGAGTGCCGATCGCGACGCCGGTTTGCGTGCGCTTGTCGTTCTCAAGCTTGCTGTCCTGAAACTTCGAAATCCCAAAATCGATGAGCTTTGGAACAATCGTCTGACGCTCTTCAATGGTCAGATAGATGTTCTCGGGCTTAACGTCTCGGTGAAGAATTCCATGGCTATGGGCAGCGTGAAGGGCGTCGGCAATGGGGATCAGCGTAGCGATGCACTCGCCGGGAGTGAGCGTCGATCGGCGCTGTAAAATCGTTCGTAGATCTTCGCCCTGGAGCAACTCTTGAACGATGTACAGCGCGCCCGACGGCTCACGACCCATCTCAGTGACGTAGGCGATATTCTTGTGGGCGATCTTCGCGGCGGCCTCTGCCTCGTGCATAAACCGTCGCGCAGCCACGTCATCGACGGCGTACTGTGCAGCGAGAACCTTGATAGCGACATGGGGCCCCCCGTCCATGGGCGCTCCCTCGTAGACCGCTCCCATCCCGCCTTCACCTAAAAGCCGCACAACACGATATCGTCCGGCAATGGGTTTGCCGATCAGCAGATCGTGGGCAAAGCTTTGGGACGCGGAGGACACTCTCTTGGGACAATCCTTCAATAGACAGTGAACAGCAAGTGTAACTGAGGACAGTGCCTTGAAGAATGTGCTGAATCGAAGAAATCTGCGACTTTTAAGTCATAGTGCGCAGTTTATTCCGACGGCTAGCCCCTTGCATGTGTCCCCGATCTGCGATACAGCGCGCACTCACTTCTTTTTAACTCGTTATCGAAGTTGATCAGAATGTGATTTTACCCCACCGAATCCTGTCTTGGAGGATCTGAGCGAGCGCGCAGCAGTACTTTCTTCTTCGTAGATCAACGATACCACTGCCCCATTCTCTCGTCCGAGTCATACTACTCCGAGCGAAACGGTGCGCCAAAGGGCCCGTTTGCTGGTTAATTCGCTGGTTGTACGCGATCAAGAGTCCGTTCTGTTTCGCGCTTAGTTGAGGTTTTTCAAAACAAAACACACTGAGCACAAATCATGGCGATGATTCAGAGCAACTACCGCATCAGGCGGAGTTTCGGGCGAATTGAGAAGATTCTTGAGGTTCCAAACCTCATTAAGATCCAAAAAGCTTCGTACGAGAAGTTTCTGCAGTCGGACAAAGAGCCGAAATCCCGAAAAGATCTAGGGCTGCAGGGCGTCTTTCAGAGCGTGTTTCCGATCAAGAGCTTCGACGAAAGCGCCGAGCTCGTGTTTCGCGAGTATGCGCTTGAGCGACCCAAGTACGATGTGGACGAGTGCCGTCAGCGAGGCTTGACCTACGCGGCGCCCATTAAGGTCACCATCGAGCTGATCACATACGAAGCCGCGAATGCCAGTGGTGACCGCGACGTGCGCGACATCAAGCAGCAAGAGGTGTACTTCGGTGAGATTCCGCTGATGACCGAGACCGGGACGTTTATTATTAACGGAACCGAGCGCGTCGTTGTCTCGCAGCTTCACCGCTCACCGGGTGTCTTTTTCGACCACGACAAGGGCAAGACCCACTCGTCGGGCAAAAACCTCTTCTCTGCTCGCGTGATCCCGTACCGTGGCTCGTGGCTCGACTTTGAGTTCGATCCCAAGGACATCATCTATGTCCGTATCGATCGTCGTCGCAAGCTGCACGCGACGGTGCTTCTTCGCGCCCTTGGCTACAGCGCCGTTGAGATTCTTAACTACTTCTACGAGTCAGAGACCATCTACTTTGAGAAGGGCAACAAGCTCACCAAGTCCGTTGAACCGAACATTCTTGTCGGTCAACGCGCGAGCATGGACGTCAAGCATGGTGCAGATGTTTTGGTCAAGGTTGGCCAAAAATTCACCAAGAACATGATGAAGAAGTTCAAAGAAGCGAAGATCGAGCGGATTGAAATTGATCAGTCCGAGGTCCTCGCTCGCATCGCTTCGGTGGACGTGATTGATCCCGAGACCGGTGTTGTTATCATCGGCGTCAATGAGCCGCTGACAGAGGCACGGATTGCCGAGCTTCGCGCTGCAAAAATTCCTTCGCTCAAGTTGTTGTTCACCGAAGGCGTCGCTGGACCCTTCTTGCGCGACACTCTTGTGGCTGACCACTACGACGATCCCGAGGGCCCGATGTCTGGCCTCGTTCGTCAATACGGGCACACCGTTGCGGCGCAGATCGACATCTATCGCAAGCTGCGTCCTGGCGACATCCCCGAGCCAAAAGAAGCAGCAAAATTGCTGGAGAATTTGTTTTTCAACCCCGAGCGCTATGACCTCTCAAAGGTCGGCCGTCTCAAGCTGAACTACAAGTTCTACAAAGACCGTGCGCCAGACAAGCAAGTCGCCCTCGACAAGCAAGTGCTCACGAACGAAGACATTCTCTTGACCGTTCGTCACTTGATCGAAGTGAAAAACAAAGGGACCGGCACCGACGACATCGATCACCTCGGCAACCGTCGCGTTCGCGCGGTGGGTGAGCTCTTGGAGAACCAGTACCGCATTGGTTTGGTTCGCATGGAGCGCGCCATCAAAGAGAAGATGTCCGTCTCGCCTGAGCTCGACACTTTGATGCCGCACGATTTGATCAACGCGAAGCCAGTCAACGCAGTGGTCAAAGAGTACTTC
>JANNCG010000462.1:0-5720 GCA_031386385.1 Myxococcales bacterium | reverse complement strand
TCAAAGAAACCCGTTCGCAAATTGCGCAGAAATGCAACAGAGATTGCGTCGATATTTGGAGGCGGTTTTAGGGTTCAATCGACCCTATGTCTGAGCGAATAGTGAGCAAAATTGCTCGGTTTCTACGGCGGTGAATTTCTTTCACTTCTGGGCGGGTAGGGAGGGTGTACGATCCGTGCCCCTTGAGATCTCACCGGTCTGGCGCAGCCCCATTAGACACACGACGAACACCGTCGATGCACATCCTCATTTTGTCCCGAAAGGCGTCACTGTACTCAACGCGGCGCCTCGCAGAGGTCGCTCGTGCACGAGGACATGTGGTCTCAGTGATCGATCCGCTTGATTTTTCGCTGATCGTGAGTCGTGGCGACCCAGAGTTGTACCTTCGTGGAGCCCCCGCTGAGAAGTTTGATCTTGTGCTCCCGCGCATTGGAGCTTCGATCACGTCGTATGGTTTGGCGGTGGTTCGGCAGTTTGACATGATGGGAGTGCCGGTGCTCAACCACGCCGTGGCCATTGCGCGTTCGCGAGACAAATTGCGGGCAATGCAGCTGCTGACCAAGCGCGATTTAGACATCCCCACCACGGTGTGTACCAAATCCACCGCGTACCTGGACTCAGCGCTTCAGCGCGTGAACGGGCCTCCAGCGATCGTGAAGTTTCATCAAGGTACGCAGGGCGTGGGCGTCATGATGGCCGAGACACAGCAAGCGGTGCAGTCAACCCTCGAGAGCTTTTGGAGCCTGGGGCAAGACATCATTCTGCAAGAGTTTGTCGCTGAGTCCAAGGGCCGGGATATTCGCGCCATTGTCGTGGGCGGCAAGGTCGTCGCAGCGATGCGTCGGCGCGCAAAAAAAGGCGAGTTTCGCTCAAATCTTCACCGAGGCGGAGACGCCGAGGGCATCGATAAGCTCGACCCGCGCTACACCCGCGCCGCGATCGCAGCGGCCGAGGTGATGGCCCTGGAGGTCTGTGGTGTGGACATGCTTGAGACTCGCAAGGGGCCGAGGATTCTTGAGATCAACAGCTCGCCGGGTCTCGAAGGCATTGAGCGCGCAACTCAGCGGGATGTGGCCTCATCCATCATCGCCCATGCAGAGAAGTTTTTGGCCTCCCGCGGAAAAGGCAAGCGACGTGGCGCGTACTTCGGCGGTGAGGATGTGTTTGAAGAAGAGAGCCGCGCTCCGCAATCGCGCTCAAGTGGCGTGAAAAAGTCCCCGGCGGTCAAGACGGTCAAGAAGCGATAAGCCGTTCGGCCTGTGGTTTTTCAGATCGGATCGAAACGTGGCGTAGCGGTTGAGCAGCGCGGAGCAGCGCGGATCATTCGCGTTGATCGGCCTGATGCGCGCAACGCGTTGGACTCAGAGGCCTTGCTCGAGGTTGCTGAGCAAGCGCGTGTCGCAGCGCAGGATCCCGCCGTGCGTGCGATTGTGATCGCTGGGAGTGACAAAGTGTTTGTCGCCGGCGGAGACCTCAAAGAGTTTGGGTCGCTCAAGGGGCCATCGGGTGGAAGGGTCGTCGCGCGCAAGGGTCGGGCGATGATTGAGGCGCTGCGGGGGGCCGGGGTTCCGTTGGTGGCTGCGATTGATGGGGATGCGTACGGTGGTGGCTGTGAGCTCGCGGTGGCTTGCGATGTACGATTTGCACGCAGTGGAGCGCGGCTGCACTGGGTTCAAAATGCGCTCGCGGTGACAACGGGCTGGGGGGCGACTGAACGCTTAGTTTCGCTCGTCGGTGCAGCCACCACGACACGGTGGCTTCTCGCGGCGCAGCCCGTGAGTGTTGAAGAAGCGCACGAGCATGGGCTGATTGATGTGATCGCAAAGGATGAGACAGCGCTTGATGCGGCGCTGAAGTGGGTTGACTCTGTGAGCAAAATTGCAGAAGAAATTACACGTGAGCAGCTGAAGCTTGTGCGCGCTCTCCAAGACCCACAGCGCAAGAGTTCTTTGGCGCGAGAGCTCAAAGCATTTGCGCGATGCTGGGCACATCCGGCTCACCAAGATGCGGTGGATCGGTTTCTTACTCGAAGTTCGCGCGCGAAGTGAGGCACGCGAGGGGGCGCGGTTGTGAGCGTCTTTGACGCGGAGTTGCGTGACTGCGATGGCGTCGACGCGGCGGAGCGACGCAAAGAGACGAGCCGAAATTCGTCATGGGTTCGCTGAAGCCGGTCGTCGCCGTGTTGTCGCCCAAATTCATTCGACCATGAAAAACATCGACTGAACCGCCATCACTGGGTGCGACAGCTCTCAGGTGCCCGCCCACTAAGAGATCACTGAGTCCGTCTCCATTCACGTCACCTCGCGTTGAGCACGTGATGCCAAAACGACTTTCAGGGCCGCCCACAAAGCGAAACGCTACCGCAGGATTGGGCCCCATCAACGAGCCAGGATAGACAGTGATGATCCCGAGACCGTTGACCGTCACGCGCTCGCTGATGGCGCTGACTGCGAGGTCCGAGATGCCATCGCCGTTGAGGTCTCCGTGAGTCGCCACGGCATAGCCCGTTTGGTTTCCATTTCGTCCCGGAAAAATCGCGCTTGGCATGGGACTGAAGCTCACTCGATTGCCATAAAAAACCATGGCAGTGCCGGCTGACGGACCGCCGACTCCCGCGACTTCAATGGCACCCACTGCGAGGTCTGCGAGCCCATCGCCATTGAGATCTCCGTCCATCGCGAGTGACCAGCCAAAGTTTGCGCTCCCCACAACCGCACCATCCACCACCGCCGCCGGAACCCGCGAAAACCCCATCCCAAGCCCACTCGCGTAGTACACACTCACCGTCCCGGTGTGCACTCCGCCACCGAGTGTCCCGAGCCTTGCGCTCACCGCGAGATCGTGAAAGCCATCGCCGTTAAAATCTCCCGCACCCGCGACCGCTGAACCAAACGCGTCCCCGGCGCCATTACCCGTCAATCGCACATTGAGCTGCAAATTAACTCCTATTGCGTTGCCAAGGTAAACGTCCACTTGCCCCTCGCTTGCTGGCCCTGCGCTCGGTGCCCCAATCGCGATGTCTGCGTAGCCATCGCTGTTGATATCGCCAATCCCGGCGATCGAGCGTCCGAAAAAATCTCCTGCGCGAACACCACCTAGGACAAACCGTGGTGTGTTGCCGAGCCCCATCGCTGAGCCGTAATAGATACTCACAGTCCCCCTCTGCGGCATCCCTCCAACCAGCGTGGCATCCGGAGCGCCGACAAGGAGCTCGCCAAACCCATCGCCGTCGATGTCGCCCGCTGCGGCCACAGTCTCGCCAAAGTGATCACCCACGCCGGTGCCCACGCCGGTCCACTGTGGCACTGCGGTGAGTCCTACGGGAGTACCCCCATAAACCACTGCGGCGCCGCATTGCGCACGGCCATCGCGCGTGGCAGTCGAGGATCCAATCGCGTGCTCCGCAAGGCCGTCTCCGTTGACGTCCAGCACGATCCCCTGTGTCGTCTGTGCCATCGCTTCGTTGGCTCGAACCGAAAACCACCACACAGGACTGACGGCGGTGCCCATCGTGGCGCGGCGCATCCCAGTGAGCTGCCAAAACCAGACTCCGGTGGACAACGGATTCGCAATGGAGAAGCTGATCCGGTTGGAGCTAATGGCGGGCAGACAGCCCTGATTCATGGCACGATTGCGGCACAGTTGGACTACGGCGGCATCCGTTCCAGCTGGATATTCCCAAGAAAAAAAAGGACGACTCGTGGTCACGTTGCTCGTCCCGAGCGGGCGAAGCATCCTCGGCGGGGCGATGTTGCCAAAGCCCGAATCGATCGGCGCGTCGGGCACAATATCTGGCACTACGTCGGCCTGCGTGTCGGTGGCAACATCCGCGTCTCTATTTGAGTCACGTGCGTCCGAGCCAGCGTCAGTGTTGGTGTCCGTCGAGACGTCTTGGGAAGCGTCTCTTCGTTGAAGCACCACATCAACGCGCTGTGGGTTGGGGACATCATCGTCATTCGCTGCGTCGCGATCATCGGCGACCGTGTTGACCTCAGGGAGAACACACTCGCCCTCATCGCCACAGGTCGCACCGAGCTCTGCGCACACCTGGTCTGCGGTGCACTCGCTCTCTGAGACCGTGGTGCAACCGACCGCTTGATCACCACACGAGGCGTTTAAGAACACTCGCGACAGCAGCGGTTGTTGCCTTGAAAAAGAGAAGCGGACCACACGATCAAAGTTTGTCTCAGGCGCAAATGTGGTGGCTCCTACGACTACACGGATCCACAAGGTCACCGCGTTCGATGTGCGATTCGCCTTTGGAATCACTGTAAAAGATCCTGGAAGCCGCAGAGACCCCTCTCCCGACGCATCGCGCGAAAAGCTCGCCATGGGGTCCACGGGTGCGCGTCCTAAGAGATCAAGTGGGGTGAGCGTGCCTTCGAAAGCATACACGCGGACCTGCATCGCCCGAGACGGCGGCACGTTGGTATCCGTAAGCACGGTCACCTGCGTTGCTGGAGAGGTACAGCCAACGCAGCAGAGCGCGAACAGAGTGATTATCCAGCGAAGGTGCATCGGCGGGGACGATAACACTTTCGAGCGATTCGTGACGCGCGAGAACGGCTCGAAGAACAATGGCGCAAGTTAAAGATCCTTCAGTGCATCGGTTGTCCAAAAATATGGCGCGGCGAGATAGTTCTCGAAATGTTGTGTGACTTTTGGCACACTGTTTCGCGCTGGCTCGTCACCTTGACGACGGGGGCTTCATCGCGTGGAGAATCAGAATGGCGAATCGCAACATCACATCAAGTGCGTTTATTTTGTGGCTGATCGTCCTGTCGATCATCTCTTGGGGCTGTGATGTCCCAGCAAACCGTTGTTCTGCACCGTCGCGCGAGGTGATGGTCAACGACGCTCCGATGTGTTGGCCGCTGTGTCCGGGCAGCACGGATCAATGGTGTGGACCTGGCTATGAGGCTCGCGTGGAGGATGGCGGTGATGTGGTGATCACTGAGAGCGGTCGTGACGCGACTGCACTTGTGGACGTCAGAGATGTTGTCGTCGAGAGTGGATTTGACGCTCAAATCACGGGGATGGATGCGAGTGACGGGTTTGGTTGTGAAGCGTCAACTCAGCAGTGTTCGAGCGGCTGCACGGACCTTCAGAGCGATCCAAACAACTGCGGACGCTGCGCGAATCGATGTCCTGCGGCGGTAGGCGAAGAGGCAACATGTACCAACGGTATGTGTGGTGCTCGTTGCGCCGCAGCGCACCATCGGTGTGCGATGGTCTGTGAGCCCGATGATTCGGTGACGGCGTGCGGGATGATGTGCGAGACGTGCAGCGCACCCATCAACGCGATGCCGGTCTGCACGATGGGGACCTGTGGATGGGTTTGCCGCCCCGGATATGAGCGCGTGGGGATGGGGTGCGAGATCAAAGCGCCACGACTCATTTGGCCCATGAGCACCAGCTACGTGACCTCTCAGCGACCCACTTTGCGCTGGGAATTACCAGCTGGACTTGACGGGGCTGCGCTCGAGATTTGCGCCAACCGTGCTTGCGCGATGGCGGACATTGAGCGCTCGGTGGATGTTGGCGGAAGCACGTATCGTGCGGTGATGGGGCTTCGCCCGGGGGTGCACTTTTGGCGCGTTCGTGGGCGGATCGGTGCAGTGACTGGAACGCGCACGAGCGCGACGTGGGAGTTTTTTGTAGGCTATCGAGACGCGCCCATTGATACGAGCTGGGGGAGTATGTTGGATGTCAACGGGGAT
>JANNCG010000415.1:0-6711 GCA_031386385.1 Myxococcales bacterium | reverse complement strand
CGAAGACGACGGTCACTGGGTGGGTGGGATGGGTCGTCAGATGGGAGGCGCGCTGATGTCCATGTTTAGTCGCCAGAAGTTTAAGCTGCAAATGCCCAATGAAAACTCAGAGAATCTTGAGCGCCTCGCGAAAATGATCGATGAAAAATCCGTGACCCCGGCATTGGAGCGTACCTACTCGCTAGCGGAGGTTTCTGAGGCGATGCGGCAGTTGGTCGCTGGACGGGTCAAGGGCAAAGTTGCCATCGTCGTGTCGGCTAGGTAGGGGCGCGCGGTATATACTTAGAGCTATGGGTGGCAGAGTGAGTTTTTTGCTCCCAGACACTCAGTATCCATAAGCGTCGAAGCAGACTCCGTGTGCCTTCAGGTGGGCGGTAAAAGCCGCGCTGTCTGCTACCACCGCGTGGCCATCGTCGTCTACGCGCCAGTGCCCCGCCTCAAGGCTCTCAACGAGGGTTGTGAAGAAGACCTCTAGCGAAGGGGCGAGATCGTTTCGCTCGTCGGTGTCATTGATGTAGAGCAGGACTTTTCCGGAGGCGGCGTCGAGGCACGTGAGGTTGCCTTGACCATCGTCGAGAAAAGGAAACCACTCGTCACTCCACCAATTTTGGTCAAAATCCTCCTCGTCCCGCACCTTGGCGATGTCCTTTCGCTGCTCTCGCAGCTGCGCGAGCGAGGGAAACCAGTGACGCATCAAGAACGTGTCGGACCCGGTCTTCTGCCCATTGTGCCATACAAACAGCGCGGCGAGCTCTGCCGGAAGATCCATCACTTGCTCAGGCATCACGCCAGGAGCAAGCCGTTGGACGTACTCGGGGCGACTGGCGCTAAGCCATCGATCAAGTCGGGTGAGCCAAGCTGGAACGTTGGGGGAGGTCATGATGCGAGAGGACCACAAGACTCCCCATTTTGTCCCGCTGAAGTGGTCGGTGTACGCTTCGATTCTGGCGAAATCGAGATCCTTGCCGCTAGGGCTTGACCGAACGTTCAACACTCGACAAGGGTTGCGAAATGGTCAAGTCAGCAAAACCCAAAGCACCCGCTGCCACCGCGAAGCCGAAGGCAAGCGCTGTTGGCACTGCTAAGGCGTCCTCCGGTAAGTCCAAAACCGCGCCCAAATCAAAGCCAACTGAAAGAGAAACTGCCAGCGAAATACCAGCGTCCCAGCTCATTGATCAGCGCATTCGAGACCTCACCGGATGGCGTGGCGAGACGCTGGCGCGCATGCGGGCGCTGATCCTGCAGGCAGATCCCGAGATCGTCGAAGAGTTCAAGTGGATGGGCACTCCGGTGTGGTCTCGCAACGGAATCCTTTGCACGGGAGAGTCGTACAAACAGGTCGTGAAGCTCACCTTCGCCAACGGCGCCACAATCGCGGACCCCGACGGGCTGTTCAACTCAAGTTTAGAGGGCAACATGCGACGGGCGATTGACATCCGTGAGGGAGAGACCCTTGACGCGGACGCGTTTACGGCCCTGGTGCGCTCAGCGGTTGTGCGCAACGGACTCAAGGCCAAGACGAAGAAGCGTTAGATCGACGACGCACTTCGCACGAGCACCTACCCATTTGGATGAGCGAGCTATGGCCTTGCCCGATGTGGTTTGGCGACGCTACGCGCTTGCGGCGATGGTGTCGTTGGCTGAGCTTTGCGCGCTCTGTTCTGCGCCAGCTACCAACACCCACGATCCTTTGCGCCGAGCGCGGACGGTCTTGCTGGCGGCATCCAGCTGAAAGAGATGAAGCCACTCGTTGTCCACGAGCGCACGAACGGTGTCGTGCTTCTGCAAAATCGCTTCGATGGCTTCGCGTGGCGCCTCGATAAAGACGCTCAAGCGAAGGGGGGTGTGCATCCACTGCTCGCCGTCGTGAAGAGACTGCATCGGCAGTCCGATACGAAGGTCGCCACCGTTGCCTTCGAAGACGCCAATGTGTGAGCCGACGACGTTGTGGAGGACCTTGTTTCCGCTGCCATAGCGAGTGTTGTCGACCGTTGAGGCGTAGTACTGCAGGTTGATCCAGTGAGTGACCACCATGGGGGCGGTCATGATGAGCTCAAGAACAGAAAATTCTTTGTCGTCCTCGAAGCGGTAGTCATGCAAAAACGAGCGGCCATCGAGCTTGATGTGTCGCGAGTGCTCGCGTGGCGCAACGATAAACGCTGCGTTGTTTGCAAGGCCCCACTCGGGTCGTACCTGTGCCCAGTCTCGTGCGCGGTCGGTGATCTCTGTTTTGAGCCGCTCGTCCGTCAGTCCCGACAATCCGAGCTTTGCGCTTCTCTCTCGTCTCGCTCGATTGCCCGCGCTGCTGAGTGTCTGTCGCAGCTCCACGACGTCCGCGCGGTGCGAAGGTGGAAGCTCATCGAGGTCAAACAGCGTGACCTCATCCGTGGTTGTGTTGTGTAAGCCCGGAACAAAGTGCGTGCTTGGTGTGAGCGAGATTCCACGCTCAATGAGTCCTGCGCGCACTTCGGGATCATTCATGAGCGCTGCGGCCGCGCGAGCGTTGACCTCGCCGGTCTGTCCGCAGCAAGCGCCGCAGTCAAGTCCGGCGGCATGTGGGTTGTTTCGAGTCTCGCTGCCGTGTCCTGTAAGAAGCACAATCCTTGCAAAATCGCTCGTCAGGCTCATCGCTCGCAGAACGCCTTCGGCCAACTGAACGCGGTCTTGGAGCGTCAGCGGTGCGCTGTCACATCGTGCGGTGATTCGCGGCTTTCGGGCTGAGTTTTCGCGCGACGACAGCCCAGAGCGCTCATGATCAGCGGACGCGCGAGCGCCTCGAGAAAAGCTATCGCGTAGCAAATCACCTGCGAACAAAAGGCCCATGGACTCTACGAAGGCAAAGCACGAGAGGGGGTTTTGCTTAAACTGCTTCCACGCAAACGCCGACCGCCAACGAGATCGTCTTGTCGCAGCGAGCTCGTTCGGCACCGCTGTATCGGTGACGCGAAACTTCGCCCCCAGCAGCCCTGGTAGCTGTGGCCGCGTGCTCTCGGCTCCGACCGGCTTGTACTCAACTGGCAACCCAAAGAAGCCCGCAAAGCCGAGTGTCTGCACGCTGGCATCTTGTGTCTCTAGGGCGCGTCGAAAGACCTCTGAGCGTACGTCAATGCAGAACATCGCTTGCACCTTGGGCGCCTGCACGCGTGTCGCGGCGAAGCCCGCTGGAAGCTGACGGCACACCTCCGATTGCCACGCGAGCTCCATCGCGCGCTGCAAAATCCAGTCGTGCGCTTGCGATGACTGAGCTGTCGCGTCGCTGTTTAACCAGCTTGCCATCTCCATACGCCACTGTGATTTGATGTGGGGTTCTCCAGCACGAAAGAGGGTCAACTCCCAAGCCAACAGAATCGCAAGGAGCTCGACGATCTGATCGTCCTGGCCCGAAGCAAGTCGCGCAGTCCAGCGCAAGTACGCACACCATGACGCCCAACCGTTGAGGTTTAGCAACAGCCGGGTGAGGTACTTTTCTCGCTGCTCGCTAGAGACGTTCAGCACGCTGAGCGCCGTAGCAATCACCTCATGCGCGCTCTGCGGCAGCGAGCTCACGATCAAGCGGTAGTTTTTTAGCCCCATGAGCAGCGCTGCGCTGTGGTCGCCAAGCGCTTGCCGCCGCCAGCTTGCGTACAAGCCACCGTCTTGAGCCGGTGCGAGCTGTGCTTGCGAATCGTCGAAAAAGGAGGCGCAAAACTGGCTCGTGCGGTGGATGACGAATTCTCTCCAAGACATCTCACGCCGTCGCTCTTGCTGGGTCGTGAGGACGTCCATCACGCACGCACGTGGGCTGAGGGTTGGCTCTTGGGATTGAAGTAGCGAGATCAGCTGCTTCTCTGTGATGCTGGCGTCGCTCACCGCGATGGCCTCGCGAAGGTGCTCTACGCGCAGCTGGCCGGCGAGCCACCGCTCGCGAAACCAAGCACGAGGCATCAAGAATCGTGAACCGCAGAGCGCGGCGAGCTGGGCAGAGACCACAGAAAATGGGCGAGAGACGCGAGACCAGAGCGGGTTTACTGCGATGAATCGATCCAGGGGCCATGTTGGTGCGATCATTCCACACGCAAGCTCGACGTCGGCGGCAAGGGCAGCAGACCAACTCGTATCGATTGCCGAGGCCAGGTCATTTGAAGGCGAAGGTGAAGGCGTCGTTTCAAGTGTGTTGGTCAGCATGGCAGAACCTCGTTTGTGGTGGGGGCAGTGGTTGCAGGGTCAGATGAGTCCACTCTCGGGGGCCAAAGGCGAAGGGTCACGCGCGTGAAGAGCTCATCGAGATAGAGTCCAGCGAACAATCTCGGCTGAAGCCAGCGTGCGAGCGCGCCGTTGGGGCGCGTTTGAACGAGCGTTTGGATCGCAAAGAGAAGCGAAAACCCGCATCCGACAATCGCCCACTCAACGCTCGATGAATGATGTGCAGTTGCCAGTGGAAGTGCTCGTGCAAACAAGCTGTGCCCGCCGAAGTACAGCAGAACTGCGAATGCCGTCTGCGCTAGGCTTGTTGCAATTGTCCGCAGTCCGCCAGTGAGAATGTGCGCCAAAAGCGGCGCAATGGACAGCGCCAGGACGACCGCGAGCGGGGCGAGCGAAGGCTCAATCTGGGTCCAACCTGCCGTCCGTGCGGCCCCAAGCGTGGTGGCGACGACCGTGAGCAAGGTGAGCGCGGCGGCTAGCATGATAGGCAGCGAAGGACGGGGTTGCGCGGTGGCCGAGGGGCCTCGCCAAGCTCCGACTGCGGTCCCTGAGCTTAGAAAGGCGTGAGCTTTATACAGCGAATGCGCGAACAAGTGCAGCAGGGCCAAGTGCCACGCGCCCAGTCCGCACTGCAGCAACATGAAGCCCATCTGCGCGATGGTGGACCAGGCGAGGGCGACCTTGATACTTACGCGTGTGGTCATCACGAGGGACGCGGCGATCGCGGTTGTCATTCCGATCGCGATGAGCAGCAGCTGAGCGTAGTGGGCGTGCGAGAGCAGTGGTGCCACTCGAATGAGGACGACGCCACCGATGTTGACCACGCCTGCGTGAAGCAGGGCGGACACGGGTGTGGGCGCCTCCATCACTTGCGTCAGCCATCCATGAAACGGCAGCTGTGCAGTCTTCAACGAAACGCCAATCACTAGCAAAACTGCAGCGACATGAAGCGACAGCGGAAGCGAACCATGAGCCGTCGCCCAGCGGTTGACGACGTCGATCTGCAACGTGCCCACGACGCTCCAGACAAGGGCAAAAGCGGCGAAGAAAAACCCATCAGCGAGGCGGCTGAGAAAGAATTTTTTATGCGCGGCGATCAGGGCTTGCGGCCGTTTGTGATAAAAAGTGAGCAGCTGATGGACCGCAAAACTTGTCGCCGTCCACGCCAGCGAGATAATCCCTAAGTTGTTTGAGATCACCAGCAACGTGACCCCACTGAGCGCCCCCAGAAGCGCGCGGCAGTATCGGGGCACTCCAGGCTCCCCGTTGAGATACGTGCGTGAAAACCGCACGATGACCACGGCGAGCGTGCATACCAAAGTGAGCATCGCGCAGGTGACTAGGTCCAGACAGAGCAAGCTCGGCATCGCGGACATCGTCGCGGCCCCAGTGAGTGGGGGGTACACCTGCGCAGCAAGACCCAGAGCGCTCACCAGCAGCGCGATACCTGTGGTCAACATGCTGACGAGGGTCGCAAATCGAAAGGGTGACGCGCGGGATACTCCGAGCGCCGCGAACCCATAGAGGATTGGAATGCTGGCGGTCATGCCGAGTCGGATGATCGAGAGGGTATCGGTGTGGGTCATCGAAGCGATCTGTACGACGACCCATAGTTCTTGAAAAAGACATAATAATGCATGTAACGTTCACTATTAAGGAACGAATTGATGACCGCTGCCCCGCTGAATTTTCACCATCTTCACTACTTTTGGGCCGTGGCCAAGGACGGAAACTTGACCCGCACCGCGCGTCTGTTGAGCGTTTCTCAGTCTGCGCTGTCTGCTCAGATCCGCCAGCTCGAAGACTGGCTCGGAGAGCCGTTGTTTATCCGAGAACGGCGTACCCTAAAGCTGACCGAGGCGGGGCGTATCGCTTCCAAGTACGCAGAGGATATCTTCGCCACCGGTGGCGAGCTCGTCGCGACGCTTAAGGGAGGAAGGGGGCATGACCAATCGCTTCGCTTGGGGGCTGTGGCAACGCTGTCCCGCAACTTTCAAGAGTCGTTTATTGCGCCGGTGCTGAAGATGCCGTCGATTCAGCTGAGGCTGCAGTCAGGACGTCTTGACGATCTGCTCAAGGACCTCGAGACCCACGAGCTCGATGGGGTATTGTCTAACCGGCCAGTACACCGAGAGGCCGGCAAAGCCTGGCGATGCCGACGAATCGCGCGGCAGGGTGTCAGCATTGTCGGGCGCCCGAGAGCGAAGCCCTTTCGATTCGAGGTCGACCTGTGCGCAACGCCTCTGATCCTGCCAGGACCGGACAGCGAGATTCGGACCGAGTTTGACGCGCTCTGTGAGCAGCGAGGACTCAAAGTCACTGTGCGTGCCGAGGTCGACGACATGGCCACGATGCGTCTGCTCGCCCGCGACACCGACTCTCTTGCGTTGCTCCCGTCCATTGTTGTGCGAGATGAAATTCGAGCTGGCTCTCTGTGCGAGCTCGCGGTGGTTCCGGGACTTTTCGAGACGTTTTATGCCATTACTGTCGATCGTCACTTTCAGCATCCCCTGCTTCGGACGCTGCTGG
>JANNCG010000412.1:0-5999 GCA_031386385.1 Myxococcales bacterium | reverse complement strand
CTCGGTGTTGCCAAGCGCCGAGCGCTGCGGCAATCGCATTGACGACGACTGTGATGGGATGACAGACGAAGATTGTTTGTGCCCCGCAGGACAGACTCCGACCTATCGTCGACGACAGTTAGAGCGCATGGGCGTGCGAAGTATGGTTGTCGCGGCGGACGGTGGTCCGGTGATGCTCTTTGGTTGCGAACCTGGGATGTGCCCCGATGGCCAAGTGAACACAGAGATCGCCGCGGGAATGTTTCGCTGCATGCCCCCGCCCCCGCCCTGTGCGGCTCCACAAAGCGCCGCGTACGATCAACGTTCGGGCTGGTACTGCGCAGACCCTTGCGAGGTCGTGATCACCTACGGACATCTCTATAACAACCTCGTGGTGTGCGCTCCACGTCCACGAATCGCCTGCGGACCAGGGACCGTCCCAACGTGGGTTTATGAGCTAAATCGCTGGGTATGTCGCCCCACGTGTGACAACGGACAGTACGACCAGTATCTGTTTATGGGCGCGCTAATTTGCATTCCGTGCTGAGGTAGAAGCGGTATAAGCCGCTCCCTCATGACGGCATACACCCCTACACTCACCGAACTTCACCGGTCTGAAGGGCCCCTCGAAGTTCTCTTGCTCGAAAACGTTCACCCCAGCGCGATCGAGCTTTTTCGCAAAGAGGGCTTTCGCGTTGAGACCGTCTCGGGCGCTCTCAAAGAAGACGAGCTGTGCAAGCGCTTGGCGTCAGTGCACGTCCTGGGCATCCGCAGCAAAACGCAGATCACCTCAAAGATCATTGAGGCAGCACCGAAGCTTTTGTCCCTTGGTTGCTTCTGCATCGGGACCAACCAGGTTGATCTCGCTGCGGCAAACGCGCGGGGCGTTCCGGTGTTTAACGCGCCGTTTAGCAACACTCGAAGCGTGGCCGAGTTGATCATCTCAGAGATCATCGCTCTCTCGCGTGGCCTTGGTGATCGCTCGCGCGAAGTGCACGAGGGCAAGTGGCGCAAGGTCGCCGTCGGATGCTACGAAGTCCGTGGAAAAACCCTCGGAATCATCGGCTACGGCCACATCGGCTCGCAGGTCGGCGTCCTCGCAGAAGCGATGGGTATGCGGGTGGTGTTTTTTGACGTCGCGACCAAGCTCCCCATGGGAAACAACCACCCGATGAACTCGCTTGAAGAGCTTTTGGGCGAGAGTGATTTTGTGACGCTGCATGTCCCCGCAACGGGGCAAACGCACGAGATGATCACGGCGCGTGAGCTGGGTCAAATGCGCAAAGGTTCCTTTTTGCTCAACGCTTCGCGAGGCACTGTGGTGGTGATTCCCTCGTTGGCAGAGGCGCTAAAAAGCGGACACCTCGCGGGCGCAGCGGTGGATGTGTATCCCGAAGAGCCAGAGTCTAACAGTGATGGATTTGTGACCCCACTGCAGGGGCTCTCCAACGTGATCCTTACGCCACATATCGGTGGATCGACCATTGAAGCGCAGGCAGCGATTGGCAAAGAGGTAGGCAATTCGCTGGTAAAATTCGTTGCAACGGGAGCCACAACGGGCAGCGTGAATTTTCCGCAGATCGAGATGCCTCCGTCACAAGGGACGCACCGAGTGCTCAATGTGCACCGCAATGTGCCGGGTGTGTTGCGTGACGTGAACAAGATTGTGTCGGACCTAGATGCAAACATTCGCTCGCAAGTGTTGGCGACGGACCCAACGATCGGGTACCTCGTGATGGACATCGAGAAGGATGTCGCGCAAGCGGTCGCCGAGGGGATCGCGGCGCTCACGACGGACATTCGGACGCGGGTTTTGTACTAGAGCCTCACGCCGATAAGTGAGTGTGTTGGGCGCGAGCCCCTAAATGTCTCCGTCACTCATCGCTGTGTCGTCGATAAGCGTCGCATCTTGCACATCGCTCACATCGCTCATAGGGGCATCGAACATCCCAGTATCGCTTGCGTCTTGTACGCTACCCGCATCTCCGTCGTTGCCATCATTGCCGTCGCTTACGTCGTTGCGCACTGCGCCATCTCCGGCGTCTGATAGCAAGGGGGGCTCCATTCGCATCATCGGGAGTCCACCGTCAGCCCAGATTTCACTCATCGGCACTGTTGTCGACAAACACCGCCCATCGCTGCGACACGCTAGACCCTCGCGTCGGCACTCTTCGTCGCGCGTCACTGTGCAAGCAGCGGTGAAGCCCAACGTGACGTACATCACGCGATTGGGGACAAAATTCGCAGACGCTCGCTGAATCAACATTCCAAGATCGCGAGCGGTCGCTCGAAGCTCAATCTCAACCCTCCGCCCATCCGCTGGGTCCGCCGCCACAATCCCGAGCTCTAACGGAAACCTCGGGTCCATCACCATCCGATCCACCATCGGCGTCATCGCCCCCATGCGACGCGCGGTGATTCGCACGCCGAGCCCATTGGCGGGGATGTTCATCCCGTCAATCCGGATGACCAACTGCGTCTGGGTAGCAGGTGTGCAGCTCGCGCTCAGCAACGCGAAAGCAGCCACACTCACGAGGGTCGCCACGCGACGAATGTTCATCTGGCACCGGCAGTTTCTGTGGTGTTTCCCAGCCAGCCTGCGCCTGCGCCTTCGTAGAGGAAGCCCCGACGAGTGGCAAAAAAGATCCCCAGCACGATACCACCAACGGCTAACACAGAGGTGCCTGTGACCACTCCGGTGATAACCCATGGACTATGGCTGTCGCGCTCAAGGATCGCGTCTACACGGATCGCGCTTGAGCGTGCGACGATTGAGTGTTGATAGCGATGAAAGCCTGCGGCATGCACAACGATGGTGTGCCGGCCTGCGGGTACAGACAGAGTGACATCGCCAACAGCGACTTGGGCTCCGTCTAAAAGGACGACGGCAGAGGGCTCGGTGGAGTGCACGCTCAAAGAGACCTCCGGGGGCGCGATCTCTTGCTGGACCTGCATCGCGAGCAGCGCTGCCTGGGCTTCTGCCAGCAAATTAACCGTAAATTCGTGTGCTCGTCCTGGTACTCCCGGGATCTCTTGGGTTTGCGTCATGTACCCAGAGGCGCTCACCCTGAGCGTGTGGGGGCCCGGATCGAGCGAGTACACTGTTTGTGCTGGTTGTGGCGCAGCCCCATCAATCGCGACGATCGCTCTTGCGGGACTCACTCGAAGCGTCACAGTGATCACCGAAGCCCGCAGGCGCGCGATCTCATTCCGTACCTCTGGCAGCGTCATGGGGCCGGTCGCAGACGGTGAGGGGGCGAGCGCGTATCGCTCAAACACTGTAATCGCGCGTACAAGCTGGCCAGCGCCGCGTAGGGCGACCGCGAGGTTATAAAGCGCGACGGGCTCGGGGCGGATGCGAGTCGATTGCTCAAAATGCACCACGGCGTCTTGAAAGCGCCCATCGCGCAGGTCCGCGACACCCTGAAAAAACTCCGCTTGTTCAGGTGGAACGGGCTGCGTCTGCGCATAGGCCGCCGCAGACATCAGGTTCAGTGAACTGAATGCCGCGATCGTCAACTGAGTGGTGTGTAAGCAAGCTCGTCGCATCAAAAGCTACTAAGTACGCTTATACCTCAATTGCCGAGGTGAGTGACACTAGCGTGGGTAGTTGGTGAAGAAGCCCGCATTGTTTGAGGGATCTGTGGCTTCTCTCGCGGATGCATCACGAGCCGATGCCCGATTGACGTGTATCACGCGTGAGGTGTGAGCTGCCGAGCCCCCGTCCGAGTCTGCAATGCCGCCAATAGTCGAAGGGCCTGCGTTGGCGGCTGAAGCGTCCGTTGTGTGCGTGGCTGTGGTCTCGATCGGCGTGAGCGTGGACACTCGAGCATGATCGGGGCTCGTGGACGCATGCGAGTTGGTGCCAACAGCGAGCGCGGAAGAGGTGCCTGGGGGGCCGGCTCTATCGTACTTTCCTAGTGAAAAAGCTGCAACGGCGACAAGTCCGAGCGCAACGCTGCCGATGAAGACATAGCGCGCGAGCGACGGCGAGGGTCGAGCGGTGGTTGAGGCAAGTCGATCTTGTGAAGGGCCCTCCCACGTGTCAGCGGTCCCGACGGGCTTGTCTCCTTGGTTCGCTTTGAGCCGAGGAAGCTCGCCCATCGTTGGCGAGTCATCGCTCGTGATGGGTTTTGTTGCCGGAGGCATGTCGGGCTCGGTCATTCGTGGCTGATCCATCGGTGCATAGAGCGCTGGATCGATAGCCTCGCGATGCTTCGCTAAAAAACTCTCGCGGTCCGTGTCAAACAATGACGACTGAATGATCGCGTCCACAAACGCCCGCATATCGGGCCAGCGAGTCTCGAGGGGCGTGAGCGCACGATCGATCACGGCGCAAAAATCCGCCGGAAGCTCAGGACAGTGAACGCCGAGGCGCTCGGGTTTTTCTGTAAGCACTCGCACCAAGACGCGGGGGGCGCTGGGGGCGATGAGGGGAGGGGTTCCGGTGAGAAGCTCGTAGAGAACTGTGGCGATGGCCCACAGGTCGCTTCGCGCATCGATATCCCGGTCACCGCTCGCTTGCTCAGGGGACATGTACACCGGAGTCCCAACAAGGTGACCGCTATCGGTGAGCGTGTTGCCCTCGCGCCGAGGGACCTTCGCGACGCCGAAGTCAATGAGCTTAGGCTTAATATCTCCAGGCAATTGAGCGAGAAAAATGTTGTCCGGCTTGATGTCTCGATGAATGATCCCTCGTTGGTGTGCGGCGAACAGCGCTCCCATCACCGGCACAACAATGTTGAGCGCGACCTTCACCTCAAGTGTCTTGTCGCGCTTGAGCCGCTCACGAAGTGTCTCGCCGTCGAGCAGCTCTTGGACGAGAAAGAGCGTCCCATCGGTGTCCGTATCGATGTCGAGAACATCCACGATGTTGGGGTGACGAATGTTCGCCGCAGCCCGAGCCTCTTGCATAAACCGCCGTGCGTTTTGCTGCGCCGAGTAGCCAAACGAGTGCAGGACCTTGATCGCGACTTTGCGCTGCGTCCAGGTGTTTTCGGCCTCGTAGACAGCCCCCATCCCACCCTCGCCGATTTGCCGGAGGATCTTAAATTTTCCACGGATGGTCTTGCCCACCAGCGAGGGGGGTGGGGTCTGTACCTCGGGCTCGTCGTCAAAGCTCATCTACCCGGCGACTATACCGCGCTTGGCAGCCTGCGGTGCTGTCTCAAAACTGAAAGTACAAAAATGGACTCGGAACCGCGAGCCGCAAAATACACAGCGCGAGCAGCGCACCCTCAATCCCACCCTGCAACCGCGTCTTGGGCACCGGAACATCGTACGTGTCACGGGACATGCTGATCGCCAGGGCGACCACTAGCCACACAATGGCGACCTTGTACGCACCGATCGCGCCAAGCCCAAGCCCGTGCACTCCGAGCATCGACAAATACACGTGTTTTGCCTGCGAAATCGACTCGGCACGAAAGATCACCCAACCTACAACCGCAGCGAAAAAAGTGAGCGTGCGTGCCAACGGGACGGACATTTTTAACCCCCGTGCGCTGGCCTTGTTGTGCACGATCAACGCGGCACCGTGGTATGCCCCCCAGAGCACAAAGGTCCAGTTGGCGCCGTGCCACAGGCCGCCTAAGAGCATGGTGAGAAAGAGGTTGCGGTCGCGGTTTCCTTTGTTGCCGCCGAGTGGAATGTATAGGTAGTCACGCAACCAGGTGGACAGCGAGATGTGCCACCGACGCCAAAACTCACCGATGTTTTGCGACGCATAGGGCAAGTTAAAGTTGCGCGTGAAGCGAAAGCCAAGCAAGAGCCCGAGCGCTACGGCCATGTCGCTGTACCCTGAAAAATCAAAGTACAGCTGAGCCGTATATCCCAACGCTGCAAGCCAGCCCTGTACCAGCGTAAGCGACTGCGCCTGCGGAAAAAACGGGTCCACCACACGCGCCGCAATGATGTCGGCGATGAGGACTTTTTTTACCAAACCGAGCGTAAAAAAGTGTGCAGCGTCGATTAAGCTCGAAGCTGCACACTTTTTTACGCTCGGTTTGGTAAAAAAAGTC
>JANNCG010000398.1:0-1505 GCA_031386385.1 Myxococcales bacterium | reverse complement strand
CTACGAGGGACGAGCCCCCGAAAGTTCCGTTTATAGAGCGAGTCGACAATTAGAGCGACCGTAGGCTAGAAAGACGGAAGACTTAGAGGTTCGTCCCTTCTTTATTTCTCCCACCCACTCTTGGTGCCACACAAGAGCTTGGTGAGGTACACCTTCAGTTATGTTGCCTCGGCTTGCGGTTGCGCTGATTGGTGTGGTGATTGCGGTTCCTGTTTCGCTTGCGGCGGTGATGCGCGGGGGAGGGGCGTTTGCGGCGCTGAGCTGTCCACCCGGTTGGCAGTCGGCCTTTGCGGACGGTCAGCCACAAAATCGGTTGATCCTCTCGTGCAGTGCGGCCGAAGCCAAGCTGACCGTTGAGTACAACTTTCGCGGAAGCGTCCAGCTGCCACCCGCGGTTGCCGCAGACGGCTCGCACGAGACTGTAGGCTCTGTTGAGCGCTGGCTTCACACCCGCGACTCCGAAGGCCCCAAGCTGCTGGCTGATGTGTACTTTCTCTCTGCGGGACGTCGCTATGGGATGCTCTCAATCGTCCACGGCCCCGAGGCGCGTTTCACAAATGATGAGCAAATTGCCCCGTGGCTTGAGACCATTCAGGGCACCGCTCCGTGGGGATCGCCGCAAGAGCTAGACATGCACGCGGTGTGTCCAGCGGGCTTTCAGACGATGCCCGCGACCGGAGCGCGTATGGTTGTTCGGTGTATGAGCGCGCCGGGGACCAAACAGTTTGTCGTGCTGCAGCTTCTGTGGAGCGAGGGCGGGTTTGGCAACGAGCAAGATCGCGCCCGCCTCGCGGGAGACATCGCTCAACGGGTAGCGAGCTCAGGTGGCGGTACTGCGCGGGTGATAGAACAACCTACACCCTATACCCGTGCGCGCAACGTGGATGCGATGCGCGGGAGGTTTGAGACCGATGAGAAGGTCACCCTCACGGACGCCTCGCAGTGGTCTCGCACTTCCACCAGCGGAAACCTGGGCGTATGGTACCGAGGCCCCTTCGACGCCGCACGGATCGAGCAGGCTGAGGGAGTCCTCGCTGGAGCGAAGTACCGCAGGCTCTCACCCACAAGCAGCGGTCTGATCGTCGGTCTGGCCTCCTTGGTGGGCGCGATGATCGCTCTGGTTTCGAGCAAAATGCTTGAGCCAAAAAAGCCCGCGCGGGTGTAGACCCAGGCGAAAGTCCCTCGCTAAAAATGCGGGCGCAGTGCCGTAGGCGATGAGGGTTCAGCAAGAGCAGCTGCACGCTGGCGCACTAGGCGATGATGGTTCAGCAAAGGCAGGTTGATACTGGCGCACTCGGCGATGAGGGTTCAGCAAAGGCAGGTTTATTCTGGCGCGGTGCCGTAGGCGATGAGGACAAGCCTCCTCGCAGGGGCCCTCGCGCAGAGCGCTCAGGAGCCCCGTCGTCATTGGCATTCCTCTGGGGTCGTGGGAGATGCTGTTTGCGTACCAAAAGAGGCGTGTGAAGCGCTAGGTCGCGGAGATCTTCCTAGCTAGTTCAAGTTTT
>JANNCG010000396.1:0-3850 GCA_031386385.1 Myxococcales bacterium | reverse complement strand
GGAGTGTATCCAGCGGCCCCCATGATCGCGCGCTCTTCGCCGTGCTCGACGTAGCAGCCGACGTCCTGACCAAAACCCAATCGATGACAACTTGCTGGAAAATCCGAGCGCCGAAAGTACTCGCTCTGCGTGGGCCTAAACCACGAGCCAGTTGCTTGTTTTTGCGACGCAGCGGTCAAGAGCACGCCGGGCATCGCTGCGGCAAGGACAAGACATCCAGTGAGCGCGACGCGCTTGAGATCACCGCGAGCGCGGATCATCACAGCCGTCGCGGCGATGGCAGCCAGCAACAGTCCATCTAAGAGCCGTGATGCAAATGCCCATCCCAGGCACAGGCCCAGACCCACACTCGTCAACAAATGCTTTCGTGAACGGGTTGAAGAGTCATCAAGCGCGAGGGCACATGCAACGGCACCGAGGGTCGCAACAAAGGCGTGAGAGAGTATGTCCGCCGTCTCGACCGCGCGGGCAAACGATGGAAGCGACAGAAGAACAGCTACCCGTGCGATCCACTCGGCGCGTGTTGGATCGGCAGCAACGCCGTCGAGCGCTGCGAGTTGTTTCGCCAGCCAGTACGTGCTGAGGGCAAGAAGAGCGGCCACGAGGGGGCCCGCGAGCATGGGAATTCCCAGGCGAACCCACGGAGCGAGAAACAGCGGCCAGCCAGGGGGAAACACACCGTGCAGCGCCCCATCCGCGCCCTGAAACAAAAACCGCTGTGAGAAAAACTGTCGCGGAAACTCCATCGGCGCACCAAACACGCCGTGCCCCAAAGCGCGTGCTTGAAAAAGGTACACCATCCCGTCAATAGAGAAGGGCTGTGTTCGCGCCACTGCGTAGGTCGTCACTGCGGACACCAACGCGTGCATGCCCGAGACGACGGCTAAAAACACGGTGGGCTTCGGCGCAAGGATCGTCGCCTGGATCCGGCTCGCAACGCTCGAGAACCTCAGCAGGCTCGCCGCCGTCAGGACAAACGCTAAGAGCGCAACGCCGTGCACCTTGAGCTGCAGCACATAGAGCACCGGATAGCTGACCGCGAGCCAGCTCAACGCGCTGAGAATACTCAGGGATCGTATGGTTTTGCTAGGCGGCAACCCATCCATCGCCCCGCTCATCGAGATGCCCGATGCACGAGTTTGAGCACCCCCTCAAGCGTGCTCGTGAGGTCGGATCCTTTGCTCACAAAGTGGACGATCCCAAGCTCTTGCAGCAACTGAAGGTCGCTGATTTGCGCGCGTCCCGAGACACTCACGATGGTCGTCTCTTCAGTCACGCGCGTGGCGCGCAAGTGCATGCAGACCTCTACGCCGCTCATCGTGGGCATGTACAGATCCAGAAAGACCACGTTTGGCAGCGTCCGACGCACCATTTCGAGCGCTTCTTTTCCGTCGCTTGCCGTCACGATCCGGGCTCCTGGTAGCACGCGCTTCACCGTTTGTGCGATCACCGCAAGCACTGCGGGGTCGTCGTCAACGGCGAGCACCGTAAACGCCCTCGGTGCACCAGAATCGTGGTGCACCAGCGCTCCCTGATCCATGCGGATCTTTCGCAGCTGACGGACGACATCCTCGGCGCTGTCAGGCCGGTCCGCTGGGTTAAGCTGCAACATCGACGAGATCAGGGTGAGCATTTTTGCTGGGAGTTCGGGGCGTAGCTCTCCGAGTGGCGTTGTCTCTTTTCGCGCGTGCTGGCGAATGAGCGACATGATGTCGGTGCCTGCGTAGGGCCGGTGCCCGGTCAGAATCTCGTAAGAGAGGACGCCCAATGAGTACAAGTCCGTGAGGTGCCACGCGCGCGGTTTTGGCTGGCCCGTCATGACCTCAGGAGCCATGTACGGCGCTGAGCCTGCGAGCGTGTGAGGCCCGTCATAGCCCTCGCGAACAAAGAGCCCGAGGTCCATCAAGACCACTCGATTGTTTGGCGCTAGCACGACATTCGAGGGCTTCAAGTCTCGGTGGGCGAGCTGGGCGCGATGCAGCGCTGCAAGACCATCCGCGAGCGGAACGAGGATGTCCAGCGCCTCGATCGTACTGAGCGAGGCCCCCGCGCCGTGAATGCGCTCTGTGTGGGCGCGCAGGGTCACTCCGTAGAGTCGCTCCATGGCCAAAAAATCCACCGCGCGGTGTGTCCCAAAGGCAAACGCTGCGGTGAGCGAAGGGTGGTGCACAGATGCAAGTGCTTGCGACTCAAGTCGTAGATAGTTGGGATCGACGCCGGGGTGGCTCACCTTGATCGCGACTTTGCGATTGAGCAAGCGATCGTGGGCTTCAAACACCGCGCCCATCCCGCCTTCGCCTAACGGGTCACCGACTTCATACACTCCATCGAGCAGCTCTCCGCGCATAAATGGAAGCCGAGTAAGAGACTTCTGCGCCTCACCGCCAGAGACAATTGCGGCGGGATGCCGGGGATACTCGTAGCTCGGAGAGTCGGGGCTGTTGGGTGACTCGGTCACTTGGTTCGCGGGGTTAAAGGGAGAATGCTTTTGAGATCAGCGCGATCGATCTTCACTGTTTCTTTTGTGTCGTCAAGTCCGCCGGTCCAGGCGTTGGCAAACCCAAGCACCGAGCGAAGTGCGTCCCCAAGTACCGCCATCATGTTTTCAACCGTTGGTTCGGTGTGAATCATCGCGTCGGCCCAGGTCGTATGCCCGTACGACAGCAGCATTCGGTCGGGATTTTTCGAGCGTTCTGCCCGCAAGAGAGCGACCGTCTCGGCGTTGGATGGATCGACCAACACAATGTGTGGCTGCTCTGTGCGTAGCCGCTTGGCGGCATAGCGGTGATCGTCTTCGCAACAGACTCGAACGCCGAACGGCTCAATCGCCGCACGAACAAATGACGCGCGCATCGAGTCGCTGTCGACGATGAACAAGACCGCCGACTGAAACGGCAGCGGAAGCGCAGCCCACGCGCTCAGCCGGACACTAGCCGGTGATACTCCCTCGGTTGCGTAGTGCAGAAAATCTGCCCCCGCCCGAAGCGCGAGAAGCGACTCTGCCTCTGATTCTCCTGACAAAATAGCGATCAACGGTTGCGTTGTCCCCCAGCGGCCGCGCGCCTTTCGAAGCCTTGAGGTCCCATCGACGCGGGCGTCGATGACGAGCGCCCCGCGAGGGGGACTGGGGAGCTGGTCGAGCGAAGAGAGCTGCTTCAACTGTAACACTCCCCGTTGCTCATCAGGCCAAGGCTCATCGGTGACGCAAAATACTGTCCACGCTGTCCCCTGTCGATCGAGGTGACCGGCAGCGGCCTTGGTTTGTCCGGCGACGTGAAGCGCCGAGCGAAATGTGGCAAACCAGTGCGCGTGCCATGGATCTCTGGGCGCACGAAGGATTGTGTCTTCAAGCGCCGCAGCGTGCTCACCAAGGGTCACAAATCCCAGCGTTGCCGCAGTGCCTGCGATGCGATGAGCATTTGCGCACAAGCGAGAAAGTGCCTGAGAATCTCCACGCATCGCGGCGCTAGCTTCGCGGCAAATGGACGCCGTTAGGGGCCAGAGCGACAACGAAAAAGCGTCTTGAATTCGGGCGATCTCATCCATGCGAACGAATCAATGATCCTGGCGCCATTTTTCATCGGTCTTCAACGAAAAACATGGCACCAACGCTGATTGTCGCCGCAGAATTTGTGGTACCTCAATGGCAACTATCCCTATGTCCCGATCATCGATCCCCGCAAAGGCCGAAGAGCAAGAACAAATTCTCTCGCGAATGCAACAGATGCGAAGCAACGACGCCGACTGGCGGCACGGTCGCACTTGGAGCTTGGTGTACTACGCCGGCGAGTCACACCACGCGCTGTTAGAGAAGGCGAGCATGATGTTTCTCGCTGAAAACGCGCTCAAT
>JANNCG010000382.1:0-6501 GCA_031386385.1 Myxococcales bacterium | reverse complement strand
CCAAAGAGGCTCCAACCGATGACCTCGGTCGCCTGCAACCCAACGAGAATCCCAGCCTCTGGTCTGGTAGGTGCCGCGGAGTACCTAACAATTACGCTGGGGATAGCGCAGTTTGGCAGATTGCCACTATACTGGAGGGTGGTGTCCGTCACCAGGAGCGGACACAATGCGACACTCACAATCGCCGTTGTTAGCGCAAGCGTCTCAATCGAAGCAAAAGTGACTCCGGCACCAATGTTTCCCGCGGCGAACTGTGCGCCACCGAATGGGATCGCGATCGTCGCGGGCGACAGCCGAACTCGAACCACTTCGCGCGTGGCGAGCTCTCGAAGCAGGACCATTTGTGCTTGGCGCTGGGCGTTTCGCTGCAGCTGCGTCGCCTCATCGTCCCTTCGACGCTGCTCCCGGAGGGCGTTTAGTGCCGGCAACATCTCTTGACGGATGTCGTAAAAAAACTGTGTGAGTGGCGTAGAGAACAGCGTTGGGCTCATCCCCACGTCGGGGTTGAGTCTCAGCATCTCTTCCAGCACTTGACGTGCCCGAGGGCGCTGATCCAGCGAGAACAATGACGCCGCCAAGTACTTGCGCGAAGGCTCTGTCAGCGCTGACGGAGCCGTCGCGGATGCGGACGGAGTCCCTTCAACGAGGGTCCGAAATCGCCGCTCGGCCTCCGCAAATTGCCCATCGGTAAAATAATCGCGGGCGATCAAAAACGAGTCAAGATCGTCCGCACGGGCGTCCAAAGGCGCGAGAAAATTTGCCGCCAAAATACACACAAGAGCGAGCTGTACTGCGCGTGATTTCACTTGGTGCAACCCACTCGAAATCGTCTTGCTGTAAACCGACTAAACCGATGACGCGAGCTCATTTTGGCGGGTTCGCGTTCTCACTCGTACTCGAAGAAGCGCAGTGAAACAGTCCCGGGATAGGATCGCTTTGTATCGACTCGCCCGGCACAACATCAAAGGACCACTGAGCCGGACGCGGGCACTCCCGCTCGTTGTTCGGAAAGATCTGCACAGAGTGACGTCCCACCCGCAGATCAAGCATCACGTCGGTATAATATGGCAATCGAGCACCCTGGTCTAACGCGTACGAAAAACCACCGGTCATTCGCAGCCGCAAATTCACCCGTCGTGTTCGATTGGACGCCGTATTGGCTCCGTTTGACTGCGGGTTAGTGATCGTCCTCGCGTTGATGTTGGTCCCAACGGCGTTGGTCCGAATAGCTACTTGTGTGGACACAGTTCGTATCAAGGCAGCATCCGCGATCTCCGCGGTCATCACAAACGCGCCAGCATCAGATTCTGCGATCGCCGTGGGCAAGGCACCGGTATCCACGGTGATTGTCATCGCAGCGCGCAGCACACCCGAGTCGTTGTGCACTCCGACAACCTGGGGGTCAACGTGGACGATCGTTTCGTTGTGCTGAACTTTTTGGGTATGCTGTCGCCACATCGCAAAGGCAACGCCTCCAAGAGAAGCACTAACCGCAGCGCTTACCACAACGACTGCGGCCGCTCTCAGCGTGCGCTCACGTCGTCGCCGCAGTGCCACGCTGCGAACAAGCTTAAGGACCCGTGCATTGCCTGGATCAAACGCGAGCGCGCGATTGAAGTAGCCCAGGGCTTCGTGAGCAAGGCGTTTATTTTGCGCTTTTTCACCGAGGTCTGCGAGCTTTTCAACGAGCACAGTTTTGTGCAGCTCGGCAAACGCCTCGGGGTCAGTGATGTACTCTTTGAGCTTCGCTGCAGGATCGTCCCAGCCTATTTCAGCACAAAAATCGCACAACTCACGACGCAGCGCCTTCGCATTGGCGAAGCGATCGTCTGGTGAGCGCGCCATACACTTTCGAATGATCTCTGCGAATCGATGACCCACGAGCGGCTGAGCCCGAAGCGCGTCAACGTAGTCAGCTTCGAGGATCTTGCGCAACAACGCGTGAGCCACAGGCGCTTCAAACGGCAGTCGACCCACCGCGAGAAAGTACAGTACGGTCCCAAGCGAAAACAAATCGGTCCGCGCGTCCACCGATGTGCCCTCGATTTGCTCTGGGGCCATGTGCGCAGGAGAGCCGAGAATTTGCCCAGTGATGGTCATGCCGTGAGCGTCCGCGACATGCGCAATTCCAAAATCGGTGAGCTTTAACAGCCCACCCTTGTGAAGCATGATGTTGTCGGGCTTCACATCCCGGTGCACCACACCCTGTGCGTGGGCACAGTCAAGCGCGTCACACAGGACGACCCCCATCGCGGCCACGACTTCCGCTGCGATGGGCAGCCGAGACTCAACAAACTTTCGCAGGGTGGGTCCCTCCAAAAGCTCGGTCACCATGTACGACTCGCCATCCTCCTCGACCGAGAAGTCAAACACCTCCACGATGTTTGGATGCCTTAGTCGTGCAGCTGCTTGTGCCTCTCGCAAAAACCGCTGCCTGCTCTCGACCTCATTGGCCAAGTGCGGGTGTAAAACTTTCACCGCCACATCGCGAAGCAGCTGCGTGTCGCGGGCGCGATAAACCACCGCCATCCCGCCGTGACCAAGTTCGGCGATGATCTCATATCGGCCTAGCAACCGGCCGCGCTCCTCGGCAACACTTGACGACAAATTTGCCTTCGTAGTCTACCTGCCCACAAAAAGAGCACAAGGAATGCCTTAACTCCCAGAAGCGATTATCGACAAGATGGCCGAATTCTGAGTATCCTCACCCAATGGTCAAGGTCGCGGCGCAGAGACACCATTTCGCATCAGTGACAACCGCCATCGGCACGTTTGTCCTCGTTGGGTGTTCACCAACAATGAGCCCAAGTGACGTCCCAGACCTCGACGCGTTCGCTCGTGATGTCCAAATAATTGTCGCGCCAAACGACCTCCCTTCGTTGCCCGGACCCGACGGGACGGCGATGCCCGATAGCGGCCCCGCTCCGAGCATCACCTGGCATCAGCAGGTTCACCCCATTGTCGCGTCCAAGTGCGTGACCTGTCATGCCGCAGGACTTGTGGGGCCATTTCCACTCGAAACGCTGGCTCAGGTCCGCTCAAACGCACGGGTGATTGTCCCCGAGATCCAAGCGCGAAGGATGCCGCCGTGGATGCCGCTCGAAGGATGTCAGCAGTTCAAGCACAATCGCTCGCTCAGCGAAGGCGAGATTTTTACCATCAGCGAGTGGATTCGAATCGGAATGCCAGAAGGGGACCCCGCAAACCCGACGCCAGTTCCGCCCGCAGAGGTTGTTCCGTTTAGGACGGACATGCGGTTGCAGATGCTTGCTCCAGTCGTCCCTGACTTCTCACAGTCGACAACCGGCGCAGACGACTACCACTGTTTTGTTCTCAACCGATCCCTTGAGCGGACCATCTGGGTCACTGGTTATGACATTGAGCCGGGGGTCAGGGCGATGGTTCACCACGCCAATGTGTATGCGATTCCTGCGGCGGATGCGGCGTCTCTCAACGCGAGCCCGCAGGGGTATCACTGTTTCGGCGGCACAGGCGGCGCGGCCCGCACCATCGGCGTTTGGGTCCCAGGGACTCCACCAGCGAAATACCCCGATCAAACGGGGATCCAGATCAACCAAGGCGAGGCCATTGTTGTGCAAATGCACTACTACCGCTTCAACCGCGACGGTGGGATGCCGCCCGCTGACCGAAGCACGATGCTTCTTGAGCTCGCCCCCGTGAGACCGCCCCGTCTGGGTGAGTTGTTAGGCCCCGGTGGCGGAGGCAACTTTGTTGTCCCAGCCCGAACGACCGGATTTGCCGTCAGTGGCGAGTGGATTGTGCCCGCACGTGGGACTCTTTGGGGAGTGCTTCCGCACATGCACAAGATCGGCAAACGCATCAGCGTCCGCATCGGCGACTCGTGCGCAGTCGATGTCCCAGCGTGGGATTTTCACTGGCAGCAAGCGTATTTTTACAATCAACTTGGGGGTATTCCTGTCACCGCAGGCACCCGCACATCGATCACATGCATCTACGACAACCCAAACAACACACCGGTCCGAAATGGACAGGGATCGGACGAAGAGATGTGTGGCGCTCCGTTTTATTACACTGCGGAATAGCGGCACTGCTCTCAGGGTGTGCAGAGAGTGCAGAGAGTTCTGACGCAAGTCGAGACGTCGTGCGTCGTGTGGACTCAATGGACGCAGTGAGCGCCATTGACGTCAATGTTGGTATAGATATTTCAGAAGATATATTGATCACAAGTGATATCACTCGTATGGATAGTTCACCGCTGGACGCCGATGTGTCCTTTAGCGATGTGAGCGCCGACAGTCGGACCGACGGCGACGTGGCAGACACCGCAGTCAACAATTGCGTGATGGGGGTCATCCCTCGTCCATTCGGGACAAGCTGCGCTCCTGGCCTGGTGTGCGATGGCGCCGGCGCTTGTGCGATTCGCAGACCGTGCGCGTTTGAAAGCGCAGGTCGCTGGCTTTATCCAAGCGGAATGACCCGACGTTTGCTTGAGACCATCTTTGCATACGGGCGCTATTATAACTTTTGGATCAACCCCGATGGCACGTACGAGCCACTCAACGCAGGTGGCAACGACACGACGGATATCACCTACTGGCTTGCGGCTGGTGGAGTCTGTGCAGGAGTACGCCCTTGCTCAATCGCGAGCTTTGACATCATCGACGCACCGGACGGTGCAGGCGGACGGACTGTGTATCAGTCTGTGACCCGTGGCGGTCGTTTGTATCTCTACGATGTCACGGCCGTACCGCGAATGGTTTCGGCGGGGTTGCTTGAGGGGATTCCGAGGTTCTCCACAGTTATGATGGGCCCCTGTGCATCGCAGCCCGAAGGGGACTGCAACATCGACTCACGCTCGCTTGTCCACAACTGGGGGACCGGTCAATTGATCCGCGAAGAGGTCACCACCCAGGGACGCCGGTGGGTGTGGGATGGCGCTGGGAGACCTGTCGCTTCGGTTCCCCTGGGCCAACGTCTCGACGATGTGACGCGATATGCTCCAATTGACGGGATGGGACCCTGCTCAGCGCGCGGGCTTAACTGTCGCTTCGACGCTCACTTTCACGACCCCTCCTCTGGCGACGAGTATGTCATCGCGGCAGGACGGCTCTATGCATGGGCAAACGACGCTGAAAATACGAGAAGATATGCAGCCGGATATGCAAACGAGCTACATACTTTTGCACGCTATGCGACGGGACCGTGCAGGGTTCGCTAAGAAGCTGGGCGGGTTTGTGCGGCTCGAATGGTTGCTGAGAGTTGTCTCGCGTCCGCGCCAAGTGTCACGTTTGACTCAATCCGTGAGAGCAACCTCAGAGCGGTGTCGAAATCCCCACGTCCCGCAGCAGCGCGTGCAGCCGTCAGAGTGATGTCCGGTGCAAGCGGTTGTGCACGATGAGCGCGGGCCGCACTCGCATAAGCCTCGTCCCATTGTTGTAGGGCGAGCGCAGCTTCTGCACGCAAGGCCCACGCGGTTGGATCATTGGGAGCGACCTGGACTGCGCGACGGGATTGATCC
Source organism: Myxococcales bacterium (assembly GCA_031386385.1). Taxonomy (GTDB): domain Bacteria; phylum Myxococcota_A; class Polyangia; order Polyangiales; genus JANNCG01. The sequence continues at coordinate 1,001 of JANNCG010000382.1, read as the reverse complement.
AGCGCTGGGATCCACTCATGCATGGTCAACAGGGCGCGGCAGAGATTGAGGCGCGCGTTGAACATCCGGGGATCGACCCCGATGGCCTCGCGAAACGCGTCTGCGGCCCGCGCTACGTCTCCGTGGTCGTCGGGCCCTGCGCTTCGCCACAGTGCAATCCCTAGATTGGACCACGCCTCGCTAAAATCTGCGTTGATGGCCACAGCTCGGCGAAAGTAATTTCGCGCATCACGAACGCGTCCACGGGATAGCGCGACGAGGCCGAGGTTGTTCCAGGGTTCGGCGTATCGGTCGTTGTACTCAAGCGCGAGATGAAAGCTCGCCTCTGCCGAGTCGAGATCACCCCTCGAAAGTTGTGCAGTACCGCGGCCGTTAAACTCGGCGGCGGCACGGCGGAGAGTTCCGCCCGCGCAGTGACAAGCGAACAGCGCAACCAAGAGAATGGAGGCCAAAGACCAGCGGGATTTATCCATTGCGGCGCGGCTATCGGGGCGCGTGCAGCAAAGTTGCCCGAGCGGCTGAGATTTCGTGTACAAACACCGCGCCAATGAAGATCGAAACACTCGCCGTTCATGCAGGACAACACCCCGACCCCGTCTCGGGTGCCGTGATGCCTCCGATCGTTTTAAGTAGCACCTTCGCGCAAGATGGCCCCGGCGTTCACAAAGGGTATGAGTATTCTCGCTCGGGAAACCCCACACGAAATACACTCGAGGCCTGCATCGCGGCCCTTGAAAACGGCAAACACGGGCTGAGTTTTTCTTCTGGACTCGGAGCCACGACAACCATTTTGCATTCGCTCACTCCGGGGTCTCACGTCGTGTGCGGTGACGACGTATACGGCGGCACATTTCGCATTCTGGACAAGTGCTTTCGGCCCTTCGGGATTGACGTGTCCTTTGTAGACTTCTCAGATCCCTCGCGGCTGAGCGCGGCCATCACGGACAGAACAAAGCTCGTCTGGCTTGAGACGCCAACCAACCCAACGTTGAAGGTGTTTG
>JANNCG010000317.1:0-3859 GCA_031386385.1 Myxococcales bacterium | reverse complement strand
GGTGCTCACTCTGTTCGGCTGTGTCAACGCGCAGACCACTGGTGTGTCCAACCACCCCAGAATCTCCGCGACGTTGCGCGCACAAGCGACTAACGAGATATACTTTGCAAGGCCGGTCTCGAACGCACCGGACGGTGAGAGCGAGTTGTCCGACACGGGGATTGACGCAACCGCACTCAGAGCATTGTCCCTCGCGGACGCTTCGTTGGGTCACCGAGCGGATGCATTTGGCGCTCGTCCCGCGCTCGCTGACGATGCCGATGTGCGGGTCAGTTGGATGGCTGATGCAGCGATTTCACCAGTAGAAACGCTGCTGAATTCTCCCATACAGGCGCCGAGCGTTGACGAGTACTGCCGTGGCGCGATGATCCCCGGCTATCGTCGACGAGATTGCCAGCAAGCTGCGACCACCCTTGGTCGCCCAGCCTGTTATTGTGGGCAGCTCCCATTGAGTGCATCCGCACCGTCGGGCTTCACGGGCCGCGCGTCGCTACAGCGACCCACTGGAGCGATCGAGGGTGCCTACGTCATGGCACGCACAAACAACCCGAACCGACCTGTCCATTGCGATCTGCTTCTTCGAACGCCCATCGGGCTGTTCGCATTTGCAGCCATCGAGACCTGCGCGGCGCCCACTGCCGCAACGAGTTCGCTTCCCTCGATGTCCGTTCGCTCAATGCGTGCGACCGCGGCGCTCACTGGACCTGTCGAGTTTGTCGTCAATTGGGAAGCCACCTATGCGAATCCGGCCAGCGCAACTGGCGCTTGTCGGGTCTCGAGACAGATCTCTTGCACGGTAGACGCCGCGAATATTCCTTCATGTATCCTGCGGCAGACATCACCCACTGTGTGCACGACACAACAGTAAGGCACGGCGCCGTGCCGCGATTTTTGTCCCTTAGGGACGGCGACGATTGGGGAGCGGGAGGATGGCTCCCGTGTCGTCCCAGCTCGCTCGCTCACGTCGGACGTCAATGTGGACATAGTTGCTGTGGCGGTGAAAACCGCAGCCGACGCGATCAAGTGTGAGACAAAAATCCTGCAGTGCTTGCAAAGAGGCCCCATCCACTCGAACATCCACCGCCGTGCCTCGAGAGTGATTGTTCGTCGGCCCCTGTGGCTCGGTGCCAGCGGGATGGGCATTCGGATGAATTCTTAGAGTTTTTCCGGCAAACTGCGAGCCGATTCGGGCGAGGACAAAGACCATCCGTGGGTGCAACGGGACGGCAACGGGGGACCGCGTGCCCTCGACCGCGTCGGGGCGCAAGAAGTTTGCGAGCCGCCTCGAGCTACGGGCATCGAGTGATCGCAGTGGAAATGAAATCACCTCAGCACCTCCCTCGCGGCGAAGGCGGACGTGACCATCAGGAACCGTGGTCGGCGCCGCTGGTGCAACGGCGGTGCTCTCGCCCGGACGCCCATCTCGATGGGGTAGCGTCCTCCAAATCGCACGCGGAACGCCTGTCGGCAGCCGCAGTCTACGTCCTATTCGCAGCCCAAAGGGCCTCTGCAGGTAATTGCGCGCGGCAAGGTCGGGCGCCGCCACACGAAGCCGCTCCGCGACGCTTGAGAGCGTATCGCCGCTTTGAACAATATACACGCGATCCGACGGGCCAGCTTGTTGAGCAAGCCCATCAACGCTCATGGCCTGCAGGACCACTGCACTCATACCGCTTAGAAGCTTCGCTCTCAAAGACACCGCCAACCTGCTGCGCGTTAACACAGACTCAGTCGCGTGTCACCGTTCAGGACGCTGCTGTCTTCACTGCGAGCAACTTTTCGAGCTCGCCGTTTTGCGACATATCCCTGACGATGTCGGCACCACCCACAAACTGTTGATCGATATACAACTGCGGAAACGTCGGCCAGTCGGAAAACTCTTTCATCCCCTGGCGAATCCCAGGGTCCGCCAGAATGTTCACGGTCTCAAACGGGACGGCGAGCTTGTTCAGGATCTGAACGACCTGGCCGGAGAAACCGCACTGCGGAAATTGCTTAGTCCCCTTCATAAAGAGCACCACGCGTCCACGCGCGAGAGTTTGTTCGATTTGTGTCTTGAGTGCTTCGTCGATCATTTGTTTGTATTCTGAAGCTCTTAGAGGACTTTGTCGAGAGGCGTATAAGCAAGTTTGTGCGCCTCGGCGACTGCCTCGTACACACAAGCACCATCCCAGCAGTTGACGCCAAGCGCCAGGGCAGGATCCGCTTTAATCGCGGCATCAACGCCCTTTGTCGCAAGGTCGATCGCGTACCGAATCGTGACATTTGTCAGCGCAAACGTGCTGGTGTGCGAAACGGCTCCTGGCATATTGGCCACGCCGTAGTGGATGACGCCCTGCTCTTCGTACGTCGGCTGGTCGTGCGAAGTGACGTGCGCCGTCTCGACACAGCCGCCCTGATCGATCGCAACATCCACGATGACAGAGCCCTTTTCCATGCGACCGACCAGATCGCGAGAGACAAGGATCGGGGCTTTCGCTCCGGTCACCAGGACTGCACCGACGACGAGGTCGGCGCGAAGAACGGTCTCTTCGATGTTGGCTGGGTTGCTGTACAGCGTCTCAACGCTGGGCCCAAAGATATCCTCAAGAGAGTCCATCGTGTGAGGGCTTACGTCGATAATCGTGACGTGTGCTCCCATTCCGATGGCAATTTTGGCCGCATTTCGGCCCACAACGCCGCCGCCCAAGATCACTACACGGCCACGGCGGGTACCTGGCACGCCACCTAGCAGCACGCCCTTGCCGCCACGCCACTTCTCAAGGGAGGTTGCGCCAACCTGAACGCTCATCTTGCCAGCCACTTCGCTCATCGGGCGAAGCAATGGGAGCGAGCCGTCTTTGAGCTGGATGGTCTCGTACGCAATCGCACGGACCTTCTTCTCCATGAGCTTGTGTGTCAGCTCGCTCTCCGCCGCCAAGTGCAAATACGTGTAAATAATCAGACCCGGACGAAAGTACTCGAACTCAGCAGGGAGCGGCTCTTTGACCTTTACGATCATGTCGGCCTTCCACACGTCTCCAGCGGTCGGGACGATCGTCGCCCCCGCCGCGACGTACGTTTCGTCGCGGAGGCCGGAGCCTTCGCCGGCGCTCGCCTGCACCAACACTTTGTGGCCGCGCGCAACGAGCTGACGGACGCCCGCAGGGGTCATTCCAACGCGGTATTCACGGGTTTTGATCTCTTTCGGAACTCCGATGATCACGGTCGTACTCCTTCATCGCAATGCCATCGTACACACCCGCGCACCAAGCATTGATGCTGCGGTGACCGTTCGCCCATTCGGCTGAAACCAATTTTCACGCCGCCTACGAACTGTGTACAAGGCACAAAGCGGCGGGAGAATGCCCGACCTTCGTTGTGTATGGCTACTGTGATTTGTCTTCCGTTGCGCAATTCTGCGAGAGTTAACCAAAGCCTTGACGCACCCTCGCGTCGCACCCTCGTGACGCATGCTTTCAACGCGCTAGGCTAAGAGAAACATTCTCGTCGTTTTCAGCGCCGCCGCTTGCAGAATAGCGCGTATCCTCGCGGCCTCCATGACGCGCAACGGCATTCATACACGCACTCTCTCACGCGCGGCAATCGCTGCCCTCGCGACTTGCAGCTCACTCAGCTGTGGACAGCAGGGGAGCGTCGCAGACACAGCGATCTCAACGGTTGTTTCGACCGCCCATGCACAGGGGCTTCCGGCTGCAGCTCGGCGTGAGCGGGCGTTTTCGGAGGGCGAGAGCTGTGAGCGATCAGAGGACTGCCCCACACGAGCTCGATGCGTAGAGCGGCGTTGTGTTCTTGAGACACGGTGTTTGCGAGGAGAAGTCCTCATCGAACGCGGTGCCAGAGCGTTGGCGCTAGCTCG
>JANNCG010000315.1:0-3867 GCA_031386385.1 Myxococcales bacterium | reverse complement strand
CTCTCACGAATCGCAAAAGCCACTCGCGCCGCCTGCGTCATAACTGCCACGTCATGGACGCGAATCATCTTGACCCCGCCGAGAATAGCGGCAGTCACTGCTGCTGCGGTGCCGCCGAGTCTCTCTGTCGCGGAGGCGTTGAGTTGATCTCTCCATGTCGGAGGATAGGTGTTGGCTGCAGAGATAAAGCTCTTTCGCGATGGCCCCACGCAGACCGGATAACCAAGCGCGACCAGCGCTGCGGTGTGCGCCAGCAAAGCGAGTGAGCCCGACGCGGTCTTGGCAAAGCCGATCCCGGGGTCCAGAAGGATGCTGGCAGGATCAACGCCGTGCGCCAAGATTTGCAGCGCGTCCAAGCGAAGCTGCTCTGTTACTTCGGTCACGACGCCGTGATGATAACTTGTGAGCGATTGCATGCTGCTCGCGGTCCCGCGTGAATGCATCCGGAGGTAGCCGGCACCGAATTTTGCGGCCAATTTTGCAAGCGTTTCGATCGGATCCCCGGTCCCGACATCGTTCACCAACGCCGCCCCATGTTGTAGCGCAGCCTCAACGACGAGCGACTTGGTGCTATCGATGCTGACGAGGACTCCTTGATTCACAAGGGCACGCACGACCGGCATCACGCGGTCAATCTCGGCCTGCTCATCCAAGGGGGTCGCCCCGGGGCGCGTGCTTTCTCCGCCGACGTCCACGATGTCCGCACCCTCGCATACCAGCCTTAGCCCGTGTTCGATCGCCGCGTCGGCAGAAGCGAACATCCCACCATCCGAGAAGCTGTCGGGCGTGACATTGAGCACCCCCATCACGAGTGGACGTGTGAGGTCCAGACTGTGAGCTCGAAGTGTGAGACGCGAAACCATAGGGTGAACATGCCAGAAACCCACGAACTTGGCTCTATGTTCCGCGTCGGCGCTGGTCAGTGGCCCAAATGAGGGGTTTTTGCCGAAAATCACCGAGCGATCCGCGGCGGATGGCTACGTCGTCTCAGGGTTTGGCGGCGAAAACACAGACGGAATGGCCTCCGAGCTAGCCCTCTCGCGTCGCTCGGCCCAGGTCGGAATGATCACTTTCTCGCGAAAGGGGAGCGGAGTTCCCTCGATGCAGGCTCTGATCTCGTCCGCATCCAAGGTCTCGCGCTCAATGAGCGTCGTGGCCAAACGATCCAATGCCTCTCGGTTTGTCTCAATGAGAGTGCGTGCGTTGAGCATCTCTTCTCGAATGATTCGGCTGACCTCTGAGTCAATCAGCTCAGCGGTTTTGTCGCTAAACTCCCGGGGTTGCGAAGCAAAAGACCGTCCAACAAATGGCTGCTGGTCGTCTTGGGCAAACGAAATGGGCCCCAACGCTTCGCTCATGCCGAATTCACAAACCATCGCCCGAGCAATGCCTGAAGCTCTCTTGATGTCATCCGATGCCCCCGTGGTCATCACGCCCGAGATGAGCTCGTCCGCTGCCCGACCAGCAAGCATCATGCGAACCTTCGCGAGCGCTTCGACCTTTGTAAACTTGTGTCGATCCATCGTCGGCAACGACACTGCCATCCCCAACGCCTGTCCGCGCGGGACAATTGTGAGCTTGTGAATGGGGTCGTGCCCTGGCGAGAGTGTCCCTACCAACGCGTGCCCGGCTTCGTGAAACGCGGTCATCCGTAGGTCCGCTTCGCTCAGCCTCAGGTGCTTGCGCTCAGCCCCCATCAACAGCTTGTCCTTGGCAATCTCAAGGTCCTGGTGACTGACAGAAGTCTTGTCCTGACGGGCAGCGAGAAGCGCGGCTTCATTGACTAAATTTTCGAGGTCCGCACCGACAAACCCCGGAGTTCCCCGTGCGATCACACCTAGATCGACATCGGGTGCGAGAGGAACATTGCGTGCATGAACCTTCAAGATCTGCTCGCGTCCTCGCGCGTCTGGCGGCGACACGTTGATGCGACGATCAAATCGTCCTGGACGCAAAATCGCGGGATCAAGCACGTCCGCTCGATTTGTCGCGGCCACAATGATCACACCATCGTTCGCGTCAAAGCCGTCCATCTCGACAAGAAGCTGGTTGAGTGTTTGCTCTCTCTCGTCGTGACCGTTGCCCATCCCAGCGCCGCGATGACGTCCCACTGCGTCGATCTCATCGATAAAAATAATGCAGGGAGCTTGCTTCTTGCCCTGCTCAAACAGGTCACGCACCCGACTCGCACCCTCGCCCACAAACATCTCAACGAAGTCCGAACCTGAGATGGTAAAAAACGGCACGCCTGCCTCACCGGCGATCGCGCGTGCGAGCAATGTTTTTCCGGTTCCTGGGAGACCAACAAGCAAAACGCCCTTCGGAATTCGCCCCCCGAGCCGACGAAATTTCTTAGGGTCCTTCAAGAACGCGATGATCTCTTCGACCTCATCCTTGGCTTCTTCGATCCCCGCGACCTCGTCAAATGTCACCTTGCGCGAGCTCTCGTTCACAAGCCGAGCCTTGGACTTTCCAAAGGTCATTGCGCGCCCACCGGAGGCCTGCATCTGGCGCATAAACCAGATAAACAGAATGACCAAAACCACCACCGGAAGCCACATAATGAGCATGGTGCCCAGCAGCCCACCAGCGTCTTCCTTCTCGTTGAGGACCACGACATTTCGCTCAAGAAGCTCGCGCTGCATCGCCCACTCGCGAACTGGCCCAACAGAAATTCGCTCTTCTGGCGCCGCCGTTGGAGTGGCGCGGCGAGTGTAGGACATGTCTTGCTCACGAATTTTTACCTCGCTGACATGACCCGCGCGGACGTCGCGAATAAACTCGCTAAACGGCACCGTCTGCGAGCCGCCAGCGCGCGGAAATACCGCGAACACAGCGAGAAAGCAGAGAACGATAAAGATCCAAAGGGCCAACGGCTTATGCGACTGTTTCACTGAAACTCACCTTCGTTAACGCCGGTGGATTATCACCGATTCGATCGATTTGCTCGGATTCGCTGCGGCACATCTGCAATCAGCTGCTCTGCCTGAGCAACATAACTCTGAATGACTCGTGTCAAGGTGTGCAGTCGCTCGTCATTTTGTGCAAGGGCTCGGGGAGCGGATTGACCAATCGCCGTGAGGTTCATCGCACACAGCATCTGATCGACGTCAAACTCAGTACACTGCAGAAGGGGTCGAACCCTTCGGTCTCGCCGCCTGGCTTTTAGCCCACGGATGGCGGCGTTTGGAGTGAGGATCTCACCGAGCACTCGCCTTGCCGCAACCTCGACAGTCTCGCCGGTGACGACAACCACATCGCGAAAATCTGTTGGCTCATCACGGTCAATTACCTGGACGCTCAGCAAAACCATGCGCGCAAACCGCGCAACATCTGCGGCGTCTTCAACGGAGTCATCGGTCGAGTCGTGTCGTACAAGCACCTGAACGTCGGCCAACCCAAGCGTCGCAGCCGCATGCGCGCAGAATGCGATGGCGCCGAGCGAACCGATGTCTGTTGCACCCAGCACCACCACACGCTCGCCCTTTCGCAACAGTCGTCGCGCAATACAGGTCTTGAGAATGCGCGAAAACACCGGGTTCGTGTCGGTCACCGAAGCTCAAATTCCTTGCAAAATGTGCCGAAAATCACCGCGTTTTGGTTGAATGCTTCGCGGCGATGGAGTGTGTTTGGATACCCGTGCGCACAGACACAGCTTGCTTCAACGAAGTGAACACAGTCTTCACACACAAACCGAAGATCAAACTGAAGCTGCTCGCTCGCAAACGTCTCGCTCCACTGATGCAGAGGACCTTTTGAGCGACGCGCACGTTCGGTCACTTGGAGCCGTCCGACCCGATTCGCTTCGAAAATACGGCCACAAGTTCGCAGTGCGCCGTCTGCGGAAACATGGCAAACGCCGTCAGG
>JANNCG010000280.1:0-2010 GCA_031386385.1 Myxococcales bacterium | reverse complement strand
CTTGCTCGGGCGACATGTACACTGGTGTCCCGAGCAGCGCGTGCGAGCCGGTGACCACGCCGTTCATCGTGATAAACACGTTATCAGTGACCTTGGCGACACCAAAGTCCAGGACTTTGACAAGCGGTTCACCGTCGTCGTCCGCGACGATAAAGCAGTTCTCTGGCTTCAAATCACGATGCACAATCCCTGCAGGATGAGCGACGTCACACGCTGCAGCGATGTGTTGAACGGCTTTGAGGACAAACAATCGATCGGGTCGTCTCTGTCGCTCAAGCAGTGACGCGAGTGTTTGTCCGCGCAAATACTCCATCACCAAAAACGGACGACCGTCCGGGGTGACACCAAAGTCCTCGACACGCACAATGTGTTTGCTACGGATTTTTGCAGCGATTCGTGCTTCGCGACGAAACCGCGCCACCAGGTTTTCGTCCTGCGCCGCGTCCGGCTTCATCACCTTGATCGCGACATCATGCCCCAGCTGCTCATGTCGGCCGTGCCACACCTCTCCCATCGCGCCTTCACCGATGGGTGTGAGAAGCCGCCATCGGTCAGCAAGAATAGGGTCGGCGGGAAGCTGCATGGCCATCAACGAAAAGTGAGGTTAGCGCACATTCCGTCAACGCGTACAGAACTCGACAGCACGAAATGTGCATTGAAAATATTCCCCCCGAATGTGAAAAAATCGAACAGCCAGTCAGCGGCTATTTGTTCTCTTCAAACTCAGCATCGATCACGTCGCCCTTGCCCTTTTCTTGAGCCTTTGCGCCGTCACCCGCGGCGGCACCTGGACCTGCAGCGCCGCCACCGGCACCATCAGTCGGACCGCCAGCTGCGCCGGAGGTTTTGTACAACTCCATCGCCACTCGCTGCAGCTCTGTCTCAAGAGCCTTGGTTGTGTCGGTGAGGGCTGGACCGTCGTTTTTCTCAACCGCTGCACGCACAGCGCTGATGGCTGCGTTGAGCGACTGCTTGTCTTCGTCTTTGACTTTGTCGCCGGCGTCTTTGAGCATTTTCTCTGCTTGATAAGCCAGATTCTCTGCCTTGTTGCGTGCTTCAGCTTCTTCCTTGCGGCGCTTGTCTTCGCCCTCGTGGGACTGAGCTTCTTGCACCGCGCGATCAATGTCGTCTTTGGACAGACCTGAGCCTGACTGGATCGTCACGCGGTGATCTTTGCCCGTGGTCTCGTCCTTCGCGGTCACCGTGATGATGCCGTTAGAGTCGATGTCAAAGGTGACCTTGATCTTCGGAATTCCCTGTGGTGCTGGCGGAATTCCATCGAGGACAAACTGACCGAGGCTCTTGTTGTCACGCGACATGGGCCGCTCGCCCTGAAGCACTTTGATCTCAACCTGTGGCTGGTTGTCCATCGCCGTCGAGAACACTTCGCTCTTCTGCGTTGGGATCGTGGTGTTGCGTGGAATAAGCGTGGTCATGATACCGCCGCGTGTCTCAACTCCCAACGAGAGTGGCGTCACATCGAGCAGCAACAAATCCAAGCCCTTCACATCGCCGCCAAGAATCGCGCCCTGAACCGCTGCACCAATCGCAACGACCTCGTCGGGGTTCACGGTCTTGTTTGGCTCGCGGCCAAAGAACTCTTTGACCTTCTTGTACACCAGCGGAATACGCGTTGATCCGCCCACCAACACCACTTCGTTGATATCCGATGGGCGCTTGCCAGCGTCCGCCAGTGCTCTACGCGTTGCCTCAAGTGATCGCTCAACGAGTGGCTCAATCATCTGCTCAAGCCGTGCGCGGCTGAGCTTGGTGTTCATGTGCTTCGGACCGGTCTGATCCGCTGTGAGATACGGAAGATTAACCGTTGTCTCTGTTGCAGCCGACAGCTCAATTTTTGCCTTCTCTGCGGCCTCGCGCAGACGTTGAATCGCGTTGCGATCTTTGCCGACGTCAATCCCGGTCTCTTTCTTAAACTCAACCACGAGAAAATCCATGATCGCGATGTCCACGTCGTCGCCACCGAGGTGCGTGTCGCCGTTGGTGGACTTC
>JANNCG010000272.1:0-5703 GCA_031386385.1 Myxococcales bacterium | reverse complement strand
GCTGATTAAGTCACTTGGAAAAGAGCACACGATATTGCTTTCAACACATATCCTCCCGGAGGTCGAAGCGGTCTGCTCGCGCGTTCTCATCATGACCCGAGGAAGCATCGTCGCCGACGGGACAGTGGCCGAAATTCGCGCAACGTTAGAGGGCACGGGCCGTCAGGCGACCCTTACCGTGCGGGGCACCCGCCAGAACATCTCCGAGGCCCTTGCCTTGGTGGATGGATGCACTATTTCTAGCGATTTGGCTGATATTCCAGAAGACGAGAGCGTCTCAGAGATCGTCGTGAATGTGAGCAAAGAGCAAGCATCAACGGACCCTTCTGAGACGGTCGAGCAGCTTGTCCAAGCACTGGTTCAACACAAAGTCGCTCTGCGATCTTTGACCGTGGCGCAGCCGACACTCGAGCACGTCTTTAAGCTGCTCACGACAACGGACCCGAAGGACGACTCAGAGAGCCCAGAACCCGAGGCGGACCAACCCACCAAGGAGAACGCCTGATGCGAGCATCATTTGCGATTTTTAAGCGAGAGCTCGCGCAAAACTTCTACACCCCCATGGCCTACGTCATCTTGGTGGTATTTTTGCTCTGGAACGGCGGGACCTTTGTGCTGCTCTTACAGCAATTTGCCTCAAATCCTCAGATCTCGGGCTCCCGCGGTCCGATGCAATTGCTCTTCGGTGGATCGATTTTGTTCTTTCTTCCGATGCTCTTGTTTTGCCCCGCGCTGACCATGCGTGCATTCGCTGAAGAGCGTCGCTCAGGGACCCTCGAGGCCCTGATGACCGCTCCGGTGAGGGATGTCGAAGTGGTTCTCGGAAAGTATCTCGCGGCCCTGGTGGTGTACGTTGTCCTCTGGGCCCCGACTATTTTGTACGCGATGGTGCTGCGCAAGTTTGGTCCGCTCGACTGGGGCGCACTTGGCGCCGCGTACCTCGGCACGTTTTTGCTCGGCGCCGCGCTGCTATCGTTGGGTCTGCTCGCGAGCGCCCTCGCCCGCTCACAGATCACCGCGTTTATTTTAGGATTTGCGTTTACCTCCGGCTTGTTTTTGCTCGGCATTGGCAAGTACGTATTTGAGAGCGAGTCGCAGCAAATGTTCTTCTCGTACTTCAATCAGTGGGAGCACATGGAAGAGTTTCAGGTGGGCGTGGTGGACTCGCGACGCGTCGTTTTTTATCTCTCTGTCGTCGCGCTCTCGCTGTACCAGACCACGCGCGTGGTTGAATCCCGTCAAGGAGTGCAGTGACCGTGGCCAGCCCTAGTAAAAAATCGCTCAATGCAACGGTCACCGCGGCGTTTACCAAGCTCTTGGGCGCGCCCGCCGCAATGATTTTAGCGCTCGTTTTATGCGCTATTGTGAACCTGCTCAGCGCGCGGCACTACCGTCGATACGACTGGACGCGGGGGCAGTTGTTCACCCTCTCGGGCCGCTCACAGCAGGTGGCGCGCGATGTTCATTCGGACATCGAGATTGTCGTGCTGCTTGGACGCGGCGAGCCTCAGTGGCGCGAGAGCGTCGAGCTGCTTGAGAGATATCGCGCACTCAACCCGAGAATCAACGTGCGCTCTATCGATCCAGATCGCCAGAGCGCGCAGTTTGTTGCATTTGCACAACGGCAATCCATTCGTCTTACCCGCAGCGCGCAAAGCGAGGTTGGGGCAGAGTCTGGAATCGTTTTGGTCCGCGGGGATCGTCACATCGAGATCAAGCGCGATCAGCTTGCCGCCCTCGGGGATGCTCTGCGGCAAGGAGGGGCCGAGTCCTCGGCGGCCGAGCGAATCGCCAACGCTAGGATCACAGTCGAGCGCGCGGTCTCAAGCGCCATCGTGCAGATTGAGCACAGCGATCGCCCGACGATTTGCGTGTCCAAAGGGCACGACGAGCTGCCCCTCCAAGGCACCGATCAGTCCATGCAGATGCTCGCGCAAGAGTTAGAGCACGATAACATCACGACGCGAGAGACTGAGCTACGCGGCAACGCGGCGGTCCCCTCGGACTGCGACGTGCTTATGATTTGTGGGCCCCGACAGGCGTTTACCGATGGTGAGGCCGAGGGGATTCTTCGGTATCTACGCTCAGGCGGAAACCTATTGCTCTTTCTGGACCCGTTTTTTGTCGCATCCCATCATGCCCCATCGGGCCTTGAGTCGGTCACACGCGCAGCAGGGATCGAGCCCGCCAGAGTGGTAGTGGTCGAGAGCGATTCGCAGCAGTTGATTGAAGGCGTGCCACCGATGATTTTTACCGCGAGTGATTTCGGGGTTCATGAATTGTCCCGCAACTTTCGCGGGATCGACGCGCATGTATTGGTCCGGACTGCCCGAGGGCTGCGAGTGAGTTCTGGCGCGGCGGTCGTGCCTGAATCGTTGTTGCGCTCGAGCCCTAACTCCTGGGGCGAAACAGGTGAGCTTGAAGCCGCTCGCGACGGAACCCTTCGCTTAGACGGCGACGACATCCGGGGCCCCATGGACCTCGCTCTCGCCTCGCATATCGAGGGCGCGAGGGTGCGTCCCGGACACATCGCAAATGGGCGAATGGTCGTGGTGGGATTTAGCTACCTGGTCACCAACGAAGCCATGGATTTGAGCTTTCGCGCTCGATACTCCAACGCGGCGTTTGTCCAAGCGTCCGTAGGATGGCTTGTTGCGCGTGCAGATTTGCAGGATATTCCTCCGAGACCCGCGAGCTCGGCGGCGTTGCTGATCTCGCAAGAGTCGCTTAAACTCATCTGGTGGTACGCTTTGCTGTTTGTTCCTGCTGCGGCGGCCATTGTGGGATTCGCAGTGCTGCGAGCGCGAAAGGCTCGGGACTAACGGTCTATGTCGTCGAAAAAAGCATCGAACCGCGCCACCGCAGTGATGGCAGTTTTAGTCTCACTTGGGGCCGGAGCGCTGGTCTGGTCGAATCGCTCAATCCCTGAAAATATCCGTACTGAACGCCGCTCACGTGCGATCTCAGGGCTTCGTCGCGATCTGATCGATCACGTCGAGATTGACCGCGGCACTGAGCAAATTCAGCTCTTCAAAGTCAATGGTCGCTGGACCGTCACCGTTCAGGGTGCGCGGGTTGAAGCAGACGACACCGAGGTCGAGCGCTTGCTCTCAGAGCTCGAATACGCGCAGCCAATCCGTGTCCTGGGGGCTATGGACGCTCGCAACCGCGCGGAGTTTGGGCTCACCGCACCTCGCGCACGTGTGGCACTCTACGAGCAAAATCACGGCGCAATCGTGCGATTTGAAGTGGGTCGCGACGTCACGGGTGACCAGGGCGTGTACGTTGAAAATGAACAGCAAGGCTATGTCCTGTCGCCCACCGTAGCCCACGCATTTTTGGTTCACGGCCGCGATCTGCGCGCGCGAAACCTCGTCGAGATTGACGCCTCACGGGTGACATCCATCCGAGTCAGCAAGGGCACAACGCAGCTGAACATCGAGAAGCGCAACGGATTTTGGGCCATTGTGAACGGCGAGCGCATCGGTCGAGCCCCCATCGAAGCGCTACTGGCAGAGCTGCACGAGCTACGGGCAACACGATATCTTGAGGACTCCGCTTCAGACGAGCGGCTTGCAGCGCTGGGACTTTCTCCAGCGCGTTCACAGCTCGTCATTGAGCGCTCGGGGCAGTCATCAGTGAGTGTGTCATTTGGCAATCCATGCCCTGGCCACGCCGACGAAGTGCTCGTTCGTCGCAACACGGATCGCGTGGTGGCTTGCGTGCAAAACTCTGCCGCTGGATACGCAGATCGAGAGCTCGACCGTTGGCGGGATAATCGCTTGTTCTTTGCGCGAGGTGACGAGGTCGAGAAGGTCGTATTGCACAGCAATAACCGAGATTTTATGCTGCAACGCACCGCCGACGGTTGGCGGGTGGAGGGGTCGACTGAAGCGGTCGATTCTGAAGCCGTGCAACAGTGGCTTGATTCGTCGCTCGCGACGATGGTTGAGCAGCGTGGCGCAGACGCGGGAGTGGCAAGCGCTGCAAGTACGAACAGCAGCTGGATCGAGATCGCGCGCACCGGAATCGAAGCAAGGGAGCGGGTGACGGTGCTTCAGAGCGACAGCGAACACACCGTTGTTCGTCGTGAATCGGACGGCGTCGTGTTAGCGATCAACCAGCGTGCGGTGAGTGAACTGTTTATTGACGATGTGAGGTTTCGAGCGACCTCAGTCATTCGCGACGTCCCCGAAGAGCTTCGCGCCATCGTCACTGAATCGAGCGAATTTCGCGACGAAGTCAACAAGCGTGACGGGCGTTGGCAATTGTTGAGACCCATCACTCTCGATGCAGATCCGTTGGTGCTTCGGAGTACCGCTGAGCGGCTCGCCTCGCTCGACGCAGTGCGCTGGGTGTCGCGAAGCATCGTTTCGTCGTTTGGGCTCACTGCGCCGCGAGGCAGACTCATCGCGCGATTTGAGGGGGATGGGCCGCAGCTTGAGGACGGAGGCTCAGCCCGCATTCGCGAGTACACTCTGTTAATCGGTGCGTCTTCGCCGGATGGAGTGTTCTGCAAAATCGCCGAGCGTGAGGGAGTATTTCTTCTTACGCAGTCCATCGTCGATGAGCTGCTGCAGCCTCACATTCAGCGATCGATCTTCTCAATGCAGCGCGATTCAATTGAGCGAGTGGTGCTCACTTCGAGAGGACGACCGCGCGTTGAGCTGACCCGCACTCCCACTGGGTGGCAAACTCAGAGCGGAACCCGTGCGGACCGTACACAAGTCGAGCGCTTGTTAGGTCTGCTCGAAAACGTGCGTGCGCCAAGGGTGTTTGGCTACGGGCCTAGCCCAGCGACTCACAACATGGGTCGCGCATCCATTGAGCTATTTGTCAGTGCGACCGAGCGTGACGCCGGAGTGCAAGCATTTTCGCTCACATTAGGCGGTGAGTTTGCGGGACAACCCGGAGGAGTCTATGCACGTCTCGCTGGAATTGATGCCACAATGAGCGTCTCGCTTGAGGTAGCCAATGCTGTCACAATTTTCACCCCTTAAACTGATAGGAACGGTCGTCGGAGGTAAGTACGAATTCACCCGACTCATCGCTGAGGGCGGAATGGGGATTGTGTACGAGGGCGTGCAGCGTGACATTCAACGGCGGGTGGCGCTCAAAGTCCTGCACCCGGACCTGGCGATGAACGAAGAGTTCTCTTCTCGATTTCTAACGGAGGCTCGCGCAGCGAACGGGGTTCGGCATAGAAACATCGTTGAGATCACAGACTTCGGGCGCGAAGGCGAGCTCACCTTCTTGGTCATGGAGTACCTGGACGGGGCGACGCTGCGGCAGTGGAGAGAAGCACTTCCAACGGTGTCCATTGGTATCGCGCTACGTGCGCTGATCCCCGTCGGGCGCGCGCTGCAATTTGTGCACTCGCGCGGGTTTGTACACCGCGACGTAAAGCCTGAAAATATCCTACTCATTCGAGAGGCAGGCACCGAAGAACCGATCGCCAAACTGATCGATTTTGGGATCGCCAAATCGAATGTCCCCGCAGAGCGACTCACCCGCAGCGGAACAACGCTCGGCACGCCCATGTACATGGCCCCCGAGCAAGTGGGAGGAGCAAAGCACGCCGGCCCCGCGGCCGATCAGTATGCTTTTGGTTGCGTGGTTTATGAAGCGATCACGAAGCGAGCGCCGTTTCCGGGGCAATCGCTGCTTGACCTGATGGCAGAAAAAACTCGGGCCGAGCCGCGC
>JANNCG010000199.1:0-6747 GCA_031386385.1 Myxococcales bacterium | reverse complement strand
ACGCGATAACGTTCTGGGGCAATATCCACGCGAACACTTTCAAGACTCGCGCGTTCTGCCGGCACTGGAGCGCTTTCAGTATGACCTCCTCGTAGCGCAACACACGATTGAGTCCCGGCAATCACGGCGGCCACTGCCCTACCCCTACCTCAGCCCTGCCACGCTCACGGCAAGCATTCACATCTGAACCGTATCTCAGACAAAGGACTGCTCATGTCACTGATCTCACCAAACCCCTCGCTCCCGAATGATGCGCGCGACCCCGACGGTCGTGCTGAAGACTTAGCCAAGGCCAGAGAGTCGTATCAGTACGACTTCTCTTATGGCGGGTTATGTTTCATTCAATCTTTGCCGTGGTGCGAGCAATTTTCGGCCAGCTACCTCGCGAAGGGTGCGGAGATTCAAGCGACTGTCTCGGCGAACAAGCTCGCGGCGAAGCTCGTCAATCCGGTTGAAGCATGGGTCAATCAGTCGGATCCCCGCTTCGATCCCTACGCTCGTTGGCGGCCATTGTTTCCGCTGCTTAAGGCGCCATTGGTGATGGACAGTTCTCAGAATGACTGGTGTTTTGCCTGGCAGCGGCTCGCGGGTCCCGCGCCGGTGTGGATCAAACAGCTTGAGAGTCTTCCCAAGTATTTGCCCGTGACCGACAAAGCTCTTCCTGCCGGACTTGCGCACACAACGGTGCAAAAGCTTCTGTCTCAAGGGCGATTGTTCGTCGTCGATTACGCGCTCTTCGCAGACGTCCAGACGGGGACCACGGACGGAATGCAAAAATTTCTATGGTCCCCAGTCGTTCTGTTCGCCGCTGACCCAGCGATCAAAGCGGGACTGGTGCCCATCGCCATCCAGACTCGCGGACACACCGGACAGGCGGACACGTTGTATACACCGCAGGATCGAGACTGGGCGTTGGCCAAGTTTGCCGCGCAAATCGCAGACGAAAATCTGCAAGGCGTCTTGGTGCACATGGGGTACTGCCACGAGATTGCGCAGCGGTTTATCTTGGCGATGCACCGGCAACTTGCGACTGAGCACCCGTTGTACATTCTGTTATCGCCTCACACGGAGTTCACGTTGGCGGTGAATCAAGTGGCAAAAAAGTCTGTGCTCAATCCCGGTGGTGTGCAAGATCGCCTGCTTGCGCCGGTGATTGGACAGCAACTCTCGATCCTCGTTGAGACGCTCAAAACTGTTGATATTGACGCCCTAGACCCAACGATTGACTTCGCACGTCGAGGCGTCATGGACCCACAACAGTTATCGCAGTACCCGTTTAGGGATGATGGCTTGCGTGTGTGGCCCGCGATTCAAGAGTTTGTCCGAGCCTACGTCGCGCTGTACTACCCCAGCGATGAGAGCGTGGCCAAAGACGTTGAGCTGCAGGCATTTGTGCGCGAAGTGGGCGCCAGTGATGGCGGGCGACTCCCACAGTTGATGGCTCATTTTTCAGTCAACAGTGTGGACGCGCTGGCAGCGCTGTTCTCGCGAGTGATCTACCGGGTGTCGGTGTATCACGCGGCAATTAACAACAGCAATTATGACTGGGCTGGGTTTGCGCCCAACGTCTCGACCGCTGCCTTCGCTGGGCTGCCACCGAGAGGGACGCCGAGCGACGATTTTTTGCCCTCCATGCTGCCTTCGCGAGACCTGAGTTTTGAGTCGATCAGCGCCACGTATCAGGTGACGCAGTTTGCAGAGAATCACCTTGGGCAATACCCAGTGGGACACTTTCACGACGCGCGGGTCGAGCCGCTGGTCACTCGGTTTCAGAGCGCGCTCAGCGCAATCGAAGAGCAAACCAGCACAGCCAACAACGCTCGTCCGTTGGTGTATCCCTATTTGCTACCCTCTCGAATCACCGCCAGCATTAACGCCTAACGCAAAGACACCTAAAACCCAATGAGCGCACACGCCACCGCTGTCAAAGCAACAACCAACCACTCACTTGATCAAGCGTTGGATCAAAGCTCTGAGCAAGCACCCGTACCCCTGGGGCGCTACCTCGTACAAGGGCCATTGAGCGCAGGCGGAATGGGAAAAGTCTACGTCGCGACCCATCAGGATCACCGCTCGCGCGTCGCGCTAAAAACGCTGCTGCATGTAGACGGGGATCGCATTCTCCGATTCAAGAATGAGTTTCGTTTTGTTGCAGACCTGTGCCACCCCAACCTCGTCCCGCTCTATGAGTTGGGTTGTCACGAGGGGCTGTGGTTTATCACCATGGACTACATTCACGGCGTCAATTTTTTGCATTGGTTTAGACCGCCGCAGACTGTGCGAGCGCTGGGGCAAGAGAGCGAGCAGCACAGCGAGAATGAGGACACCGAAAAGACCCGGTTGGACCGCGAGGTTCCGACGGGTCGAGTGATACCGCCGACACGAGAGGCGGCGACGCGCTCTGGTGTCGAGCTGACCACCAGTCCTGAGGCGTACACTTCAACCACACCGAGCACAGATCGACCCACCGCGCCGGCCTCAATCCCTTTGGTGAGAAGTACTTTTGAGCAGCTTGCGAGAGGCGTCCACGCGCTGCACTGCGCAGGATTGCTCCACCTTGATCTGAAGCCCAGCAACGTGATGGTTGAGCCTTCAGGTAGGGTGATCGTGCTGGATTTTGGGCTCGCGCGGTTGATGCGCGAGCGCCAGGTCAGTGAGGATGGGGACACCATCGCGATTTCAGGCACGCCAGCTTGGATGCCACCAGAGCAATTTGAAGGCGTTGCTTTGAGCGAGGCTGCGGACTGGTACGCCGTTGGGCTGATGATGTACGTTGTGTTGACGGGGGTGTTTCCATTTCCGACAACGACCGTCGCGACTATTTGGTTCTCAAAGCAAAACGGCGGCGTCGTGCCACCGCACCAGCTGGTCACGAGCATCCCACGGGACTTAAGCGACCTGGTGATGCGGTTGCTGGATAAAGATGCGGCACTCCGTCCGACCGGACCAGAAATTATCGCGACGATCACTGAGCACCAGAGCGCGCCGGTGTTCACTCGAAGTGACAATACCTTCGTCGGACGGGCGCATGAAAGAAGCCTGTTGTCGTCTGCGGTGACCGCAGCCAAGAATGGAAGCCCTGTGATTATCCACGTGGCGGGCTCTTCCGGTGTTGGCAAGTCAGCCCTTTTGCGGACGTTTTCTGATGAGCTCGACGAGCAGTCAGACACGCGGGTGTTTCGCGGGCGGTGCTATGAGCGCGAGTGCGTTCCGTTCAAGGCATTTGATGGAATCGCCGATGCGCTGGCAGCAGAGCTTGAAAAAGCTCCACAGGACGAGTTGTTCTCCAAGCTCCCCGCGCGCATCACGGACCTGGCTCGAGTGTTTCCTTCTCTTGCCAAGGTCCCTGCAGTTTATAAGCGAATTCAGGCATCCGTAGGTGGATCGTCGACCAACTCAATCGCCGAGCTGCGGCGACGCGCGGCCGAAGCCTTGCGCAGAGTTTTGCACCTACTTTCGAGCAAACATTTGGTGGTGCTGCAGATTGATGATTTGCAATGGGCCGACGCTGACAGCGCTGCGCTCTTGTTGGGACTCTTGGAGTCACCGCTCCCACGAGGACTGGTCATCGCGTCATCATTTCGACCTGAAGAAGCATTGGCCAATGCCTTGCTCAACCCATACTTTGAGGCCGTCAAATCACTGGCTGCTGCGGGCGATCTGCGCTTTACGGACCTGCTGGTTCAACCGCTCACAGAGCTCGAAGCCACAGCACTCGCCACGCGGACGTTGACCAAACTTGAAATCCCTCTCGCCTCTCTAGCGCAGCAAATCGCACTTGAGTCCGGTGGCATTCCCTTTTTTATCGAAGAGCTCGCTCACTATGCGGCATCACGCGCGCGATCCGGCCACCAAGTGAGCATGGCCGATGTCTCGCTCGAAACCGTGCTCGCCCTGCGTGTCAATGCACTCAGCCCCGTCGAGAGAAAGCTGATCGAGGTGCTCTCGGTCTCCAATAGCCCTATTCCACTGCATGTGTGGTTTGCCACCGAGCCCGTTGCTGACCACGGGTTACGTACGCTTTGGTCGCTCCGCGGGCAGCATTTTGTGCACTCGACAGGCTCTGCTGCGAGCGATCGCATCGAGCTGCATCACGACCGGATGCGCGAGTTTCTCGTGCGGACGCTTGATCGCGAACAAACCGAATCGATCCAGCTACGCTTGGGTCGGGCCCTTGTCCCGTTGCGTGCCTCTGGCCCGTGGCTATTTGACGCGATCAGGCACCTGTCCGCAGTGAGCCACCGGTTGAGCCCGCAAGAGCGCATCGAGACCGCCGAACTTGCACTCGAAGCTGCTCGCCGCGCACGCTCGACTGCGGCCTATCGGCTCGCGCTTGACTGTGCGGTTCGTGGCATCGCGCTGATGCCGAATGACGCATTTGCAACGCACTATCAGCTCGCGCTGTCATTGCACTCGGCTGCAGCCGAGGCTGCGTACCTGTGCACCGCGTGGGATCAGGTGGACCACCATGTCTCGCTGGTTTGCGCACATAGCAGGCAATCGGTTGACAAATTGAGTGTGTGGGAGACCAAGATCGACACGCACATCGCGCAGCGGCAGTACGACGACGCTGTCAACACGGCGCTAGACGCGCTTGATGAGCTTGGGGTTACCCTTCCGCGGCACCCCACCCAGGACGAAGTGGGAGCTTATGTCCAGAAGGCAATGCAGAGCCTCTCAGCGATTGGGCCCAACGCTGCGCTGCGCCTTCCGGTGATTGAGTCGCCGACGGTGAGTGGCGCGATGCGGCTGCAGAGCCGAATTGCATCTGCTACGTATTTTGCAAGACCTACGCTGTTTCCGGTGTTGGCGTGCAACGGGGTGACGCTGTCTGCGGCCGAGGGCGTCGCAACGGCCACACCGTATGCGCTGGCGGTCTATGCGGTTGTGTTGAACTCGATTCAAATGTTTCACGACGCACACACCTGGGGACAGGTTGCGCTCGCTTTGCTTGAGCGCAACGGGGATCGCGCCATGGACGCGCGAACCAAGCACGTCGTGCATAATTTGGTCTGCGTGTTTGCCGTTTCGTTGTCGTCAACGCTTGACGACCTAAGAGCCGTCGTTGAGCTGGGTCAAGAGATTGGTGATCCCGAGTACGCAGCGTATGCAGGCCATGCGTACATTCACAATGCGTTATATGCCTCGCGCAACCTGACACAGCTGTGTGACGAAGCTGACAGCTTCACCTCGTTCATGCGCAACTATGAGCAGACCAACGCGCTGCATGTACACACGCCGTTTGTGCAAACGCTTCGTTGCTTGAGTGGGCAAAAAATTGCACCTGCAACGTTAGATGGCAATGGGTTGCTGGACGGAGAGGGGTTTGACTTTGCGAGCGCGTTGGCGGCCGCACAGACCGTTGGATCGCGAAGCGCGCAGTTTTTGTTGCAGTGGCTCGCGGGATTTACGGCGTATTATTTTCAATCCCCGCAGCAGGCGTGGTCGCACTTGTTGGCGGCATGGCCCTTTATCGACGGAGTGGCATCGACCTGGCATATTCCAATGTTTTATCAGTTTGCGGCGATGACAATTTATCGCATGGGCGACGAGCTTTTGGTCCCCGAACACCGGGCGCTAGCGGCACAGTTTGAGAGCGCATTGCAGAAATTTGTGGACGTCGGCGCTGACAATTTTGCGCACAAGATGCTGATGATTCACGCCGAGCGACTGTTGAGTTTGGGAGAAGACAAGCAGTCGATAGAGCTCTTCAGCCGCGCCGCGCGACTGGGTGAGGAGCAGGGCTTTTTTAACGACGCCGCGCTCTGCCACGAGAGACTGATCAAGACCGAAAGCGCGCAAGCTCAGGAGCACACTTCAGAAGCCATCAGGCTGTATGACCTGTGGGGGGCATCCGCGAAGGTCCGCTCGTTGCGGTGAAGTTGCGCTCATCGAGCGAACGCTAACTGCACGGGGGGCAACAACATGAGCCTAACACCTCTGTCGAAACGAAGGTTATCCTCCCTGCGATGAGCCAGAGTCTTGAGGAGTTGGTCAGCGCGTTCTCACAGGACGGGCAAGCACAGTGGGAGAGCGGCCCCGGAGGACTGCCCCAGCTGCGTGCACACACACCCCACGGTGACGCAGCGATGTTTGCTCACGGTGCGCACGTGACGTCGTGGCAGCCAACGGGCACACACGAGGTGCTGTTTGTGTCTGAAAAAACTGCGTTTGCGCAGGGCAAAGCGATTCGAGGGGGGATCCCGGTGTGCTTTCCGTGGTTCGCTGCGCGAACGGCAGACCCGCGGCCGGGCGGCAAGCCCTCGCCCTCGCACGGCTTCGCCCGAACACGCTCGTGGACTGTGCAGAGCGTCACGGTTGAGCCCGATGCGCTGCGAGTTGCGTGCACGCTGCCCGAGGACGATGAGCAGCACACGTTGTGGGATGGACGGGCTTCGTTGACGGCCATGATTACGTTCGGTGCGGCGCTTGAGTTGGCGCTTACCGTCCGCAACATAGGCCTAGAACCCATCACGGTTGAGCTCGCGCTGCACAGCTACTTTCGCGTGAGCGATGTGACGCAGGTCCGCATCAGCGGGCTGGGTGGTTTGCGCTATGTCGACAAGACCGACACTGGTGCGAGCAAGCAGCAATCCGTCGGAGATTTTGCACTCACAGGCGAGACTGACCGAGTGTATTACGGCACTGAAGGGACGGTGTTGCTGACCGATCCGGGACTCGCGCGAGTGCTGCGTGTCGTGCAATCTGGCACCGACTGCTCGGTCTTATGGAACCCCTGGTCCCAAC
>JANNCG010000833.1:0-3062 GCA_031386385.1 Myxococcales bacterium | reverse complement strand
CTACTTAAACGCGCTCGGCAAGCTGCTGGATCGCATCGGCGCACATGTTGCGAGTGATCACCTCTGTTTTTCGTCCGACGGAAGTTGGCACTCGTTTGATCTTTTGCCCGTGCCGCACTCAGCGCAGTTTGTAGATCACGTGGCTCGACGAATTCGTCAGACACGAGCAGCTTTGGGGCGACCCATCATGATCGAAAACATCACCTACTACGCCGTGATGCCTGGGAGCACCCTATCGGAGGGAGCATTTATTGCGAACGTGTTGGAGCAATCGGACTCGGGATTGTTGCTCGATTTAAACAATCTTTACATCAACGCGATGAACCATGGGCACGATCCCATGATCGTGCTTAATGAGCTACCGCTTGATCGCGTCTGGCAAGTGCACCTTGCGGGGCATCGTGTAGAGGGTCATGGCGCAGAGGTCGTGCGGATTGATGACCACGGGTCAGCGGTGCCAGAGCCTGTATGGAATCTTTACAAAGAGCTGCTAAGGCGGGTGGGCGCAGTGCCGACTTTGATTGAGTGGGACAACGAGATTCCTCCCGTTCAAACGGTCATGCAAGAGGCGACGAAGGCTCGGTTGCTGCTGGGGCAGAGGCCCGTATGAGCGACGAGTCAGTCGAGAGCTTTTTTTCGGCGATGGTTGCGTACGTTCGTCTTGCAGATGACGGCGCTGGGGCGCTTGCCGCGCTCGCCTTGCTTGGTCCGTCGCCGTCGGGGGAGGCTCGGCTTGCACTCTATCAACGATTGCTCAGCCGCCAACGAGAGGTTGTGATTGAAGGATTTTATCCCGCCACGCAGAGGGCTCTGGGCATGGTGGACCGGAGATTGTGGCCGGCGATTTTGCGAGAATTTTGTGACTCAACGGAGCCGGATTCTCCCTTTCCGATAGATTATGCTGGCAAATTTGCAAGCTATGTCGAGCGGGCAGTTTTAGACTCGAACCGCACCCTTCCGATTCCTTCGGTCGCCGCGGAGCTCACGGATTACGAATGGCTCTGCGTTGCGGTGACCCGCGCCAGGGGCGAAAATAGGGGCGAGGGCGTGTCGTGGCACATTCGTGAGTACACTCGCAACATTTCTGGTTTTGTCCGCCTGAGTGCCGAGCTTGATTCGAGCGTACAGTTTCCGGAGGACATTGCAGAGACGATCGTGGTGTTTTGCTCGAGCTCCACGCTCAGAGCGCAGGTGATGCCGGTGACGGCCGACATCATGCTCGCGCTTGCAAGTCGCGTGGGACATGCACTTCCGTCCGGCGTGCCACCGGAGCGAATTGCACAGATCGATCAGCAGTTGACCGCGCTCGGCGTGCACTAACAACACTACGACCCTCAGGACGTCTATTTAAGTATGAAATTTTTCACCCCAATTTTGTTCTCTCTCGTGCTTGGCGTCTCTGTTGCACAGTGCGCACCGGCTGAGTTTGTTGCGTCTGCAGAGAATTTTCGAGGCTACCGTGATTGGCCAAAGATTGGTCCGGTCTTGATGGGTGCCGGGCCCATGGGCGCGGCGCTCGGTGGGGCTCACGGCGCGACAGACAACACGATCCGACGTACGATCTTCACAAACCGGGCCAACCTCTCGCGTACCGCGGGCCAATTTGCAATCGGAACTGTGATTATCAAGCTCACTGAAAACGCCGATGGCTCCGTCGAGCGATTGCTCGCAATGACCAAGCGCGGCAACGGATTCAACAGCGCGAACAATGGATGGGAGTGGTTTTTTCTAGACGCTTCCGGTGCGATCTCGACCCGTGGCGGCGACATCGCGCTCTGCAACGGGTGCCACAGCGGTGCTCGTGATCGAGATTTTGTCTTCTCAGTGCCCTAACACCATGTGCCCGTTCGCGTCGCATCCCTGCTCGCATAGCTGCATCAATCTGGTTTAAGGGGGTGAACAGTGGCCCTTAAAATGCGACAAACGCTTTCACTCCGTCAATGACTAGTGATTTTTGGAACAAGCGCTTCGCCATCGCCGAGTACTCCTATGGCCAGGAGCCAAACGATTTTTTGCGTGCAAAGTCCAACGTCATACCCAAAGGTCCGGTGTTGTGTTTGGCGGAGGGCGAGGGGCGCAACGGTGTTTATCTGGCGGGCCTTGGATACTCTGTCACCGGCGTCGATTTTAGCGTCGAGGGCAAGAAAAAGGCCCTGGCGCTCGCGCAAGAGCACAACACGAGCATAAACTATGAGTTATGCGATCTCGCCACCTATGATCTCGGCGATCAGCGCTGGTCTGCCGTGGTCTCGATCTGGGCCGCGTTTGCAGAACCGGCGCGCTCAAATCTGCTCGCCCGTGTGTATCGAAGTCTAAAAATGGAGGGCTTGTTGATCTACGAGGGATATAGCCCAGAGCAGCTTCGATTTGGCACCGGGGGTCCGAAAGATCTCGCCCAACTCGCGTCGCTCACGGAGATGGCGACAGCGCTTGAGTCCATCGGATTTGAGCTCGTTTCGGCCGAGCAAATTGAGCGACATGTGCACGAGGGGACGCTTCACACAGGTCCCTCTTCGACGGTGCAGATCGTCGCCAAGCGCCCAACAGCGTGACTTTGTTGCGAGATACTAGAGATCCCCTTTGCTCGCCGCTGGCTGAGCCCTACACACAAAGTAATATGACGCTCAAACGACCTGCTCTCGATCCAAACACCGTGACCCCACGCACCGGCTCGGGGTATCCCGAACCCTTTCGCTCACGGGTGCTTCCCCGCGAAAAGCGCCCGCTTGGGGACGCGCTCGGGCTCACAAAAATCGGTGTCAACCTCACGCTCCTTGCCCCGGGAGCGCAGTCTTCGATCAGACATTTTCACTCCGGTGAAGATGAGCTCATTTATATTCTCGAGGGCGAAGTGACGCTGGTCACCGACGAGGGCGAGCAGCTGTTGCATGCGGGCGAATGTGCAGGGTTTGTCGCTGGCAGCAAAAATGGGCATCAGTTGGTGAACAAGGGCACAATGGCTGTTCGCTATCTTGAGGTGAGCAACCGGGATCCAAGCGACGCCGCAGAGTATCCTGATGACGATCTCGCCTACGCAAAAGATGCCAGTGGAAACGCAATGT
>JANNCG010000831.1:0-5876 GCA_031386385.1 Myxococcales bacterium | reverse complement strand
CGCGTTGACCGCCGCGTTGGGGCCCATCACAGCGATGGACGCTGTCGGCAGCGCGATACATGCGTCGGGCTCAAACGCTGGACCACACATCGCATAAAGACCCGCTCCGTACGCTTTGCGCACAATCACGCTGAGCTTCGGGACGGTTGCCTCGCTCACCGCAGCGATCATTTTGGCCCCCGCGCGGATGATCCCCTGTTGTTCGACCTTCGAACCGATCATAAAACCAGGCACATCTGCGAGGTACAAAAGCGGAATCCCAAACGCGTCACACAGCCAGATAAACCGCGCGGCTTTGTTGGCGCTATCGACAAACAACACGCCGCCCTTGTAGTACGGGTTGTTCGCCACGATCCCGACGGCCATCCCGTCCATGCGCGCGAAACCCGTGAGAATCTCCTGCGCAAAGAGGGTCTTGATCTCAAGCCACGAGCCCTCATCAATCAGCTCTTGAATCAGCAAAGCCATCTTAAATGGCTTGTTCTCATCCGCCGGAACCAGCTGCTCAAACGTCTTGCCGCTGAGCTTCGGCGCCGTGGGGGTAGTTTCTGCGACTGGAGAGTCACAGTTTTGCGGCATGTAAGCGAGGTAGCGCTTGCACCACGCGAGGGCCTCATCTTCGGTCTTGACCAGGACATCACCACAGCCCGAGACGGAGCAGTGCATCCGAGCGCCGCCCATCTCTTCGAGCGTGACCTTCTCATTGATCACCATCTCGGCCATTCGCGGTGAGCCCAAATACATCGCCGCGTTGCCCTCGACCATCACAACGACGTCACAAAACGCAGGGATATACGCTCCGCCCGCGGCGCTCGGTCCAAACAGCAAGCACACCTGCGGGACCTGTCCGCTCATCTGCACTTGGTTATAAAAAATTCGTCCCGCGCCTCGGCGTCCAGGAAACATCTGGATCTGATCGGTGATCCGCGCCCCTGCGGAGTCGACCAAATAGAGCATGGGACACTGAAGCTTTGCCGCGACCTCTTGGATCCGCAGAATTTTTTCGACGGTACGAATACCCCACGAGCCCGCCTTCACCGTAGAGTCGTTGGCCATGATGGCCACCACGCGGCCGTTGACGGTCGCGGTTCCGGTGATCACTCCATCGGCAGGAAGCTCGGGATCGACGTTGTTCGCGAGCGCCGCATCTTCGATAAACGAGTCTTGATCAATTAGCCTGCCGATGCGCTCACGTGCGAAGAGCTTGTTGGCCTCTGCGTTTTTGCTGTGATACTTCGGATGGCCGCCCTTTTGGACACGCTCTAGGGTGTCTGCGATGCGCTTTTCGTTGCTCATTTTCAGTGATCTCGAACAAGCGCCCTTAGCACGTAACCGGGTCCGGCGACTACTCGCCTTTGTAGCTCGGCTTGCGCTTTTCAACAAACGCGGCGAGCGCTTCGCGGCGATCGGCGCTCACCAAAGTGCGCTCATAACAGAGCTGCTCAAGATCAAGCCCGCTCTCAAAATCCTTCTCAAAACCCAGGTCGATCGCCTCCATGGCCGCAGCAAACGCGATCGGGGCTCCGTGCGCAAGCGAGGCGGTGAGCTCTTTGGCGGCGTCCACGACGGGCTGCCCGACTTGGGCGACGGCGGTGACAAGTCCGAGCGCGAGGGCTTGAGTTCCGTCGCATTTTTTCGCGAGCAAGATGAGCTCTTTTGCGCGGCCTGGTCCAATCAAGCGCGACAAGCGCTGCGTACCTCCTGCACCAGGAATAATCGCCAGCGAAGTCTCCGGCAATCCCACAATGGCGGTCGGCACAGCCACGCGCAGATCGCAAGAGAGCGCCACTTCGAATCCACCTCCAAGCGCCACACCATTGATCGCAGCAACGACAGGCTTGGGGCATCGATCGATCGCTCCAAACGACTCACGATACAACCGAAGCAGTCCGCGCACGTCGTTTTCGGTCATGCCCTGTCGCTCTTTCAAATCCGCGCCTGCGCAAAATGCTTTATCGCCCGTCCCCGTCAGGATCACCACCCGGGTATCCTTGTCTGTGGCAAGCAGTCGAAAGACGATCCCGATCTCGATCAAGAGCTGCTTGGACAGCGCGTTCATTCGCTCGGGACGATTCAACGTCACGATGCTGTAGGGGCCGTCTTGTTGAAGGGTGAGTGCAGTGTATTCTTGCGGTGCGTTCATCTTGTAGACCCGCAGCCTATACCGTGAAAGCAACGAAAGCTGAATGCCTTTTTGGCCGTTTAAGCTTTCGCCCTCACCCCGTCCAAGACGATCGCGATCAGCTCTGAGGCCACCTCTGGGGCGTGAAGCGCATCGTCACCGCTCAGCGCTTTTGCAGCCAAATGCTCAACCGCACCGACCACAAATGCCCCACTCACCGCCGCGTGAGTGCCGCGCGTGAGGCCACGACGAGAAGCAAACAGGGCTAGCTCTTCTGCGCTTGAGTCAATCAACCGAGCGATCTTTGCGATTGGCCTTCGCGGTCCCTTCGGAGGCGCCCGCCGCTCTTGCAGATACAACAGGGTGATCGCAGTGTGCTCTAAGCTCATCGATGCGATCTCAAGCGCGAGCGAAAAGTAAGGCAGCGCCAGCTCAGGACCCGGTCCTGCCGCCTCAAGCGCGACCTGGCAGCGCTGAAAAGCCTCGCGCAGCGGACGCTCGACGGGGGCAACGATTGCAGCGACCAGCTGCTCTTTGTCCTGAAAATACCGATAGAACGACCCCTTCGCCACCTTCGCGCGCTTGACGATCTCGTCAATCGTGACCGCTTCGATCCCTCGATCGAGCATCAATGCGAGCGCTGCACTCGCGATCGCGGCAGCCTGCGCACGGCGATTTTCATCGCGTTTTCCGCCAGATTGCCCCGGTCGATCAAGCGGCACCACCGTGGCCTCAGTCTCAACCCGAATCTTGCCAGGGCCACGACGATGTCGCTTCGGTGGTGGATCCGTGACGGGGATTTTTCTTTTTGCGCTTGGGCTTGACTTTTTGTCGGACATCGCAAATATAATATGACTGTTCAGTCGCTATTTGTAAAACACTAACTGCAACCGAGGCTTCTATGATTGGTTTTCCTTTGGCACTTCTGTACTCCAATGCTGGCGAGTGGCTCATTCACAAGTACGTCCTGCACGATCAGGGCAAAAAGAAAAACTCGCCGTGGAGCTTTCACTGGCACGAGCATCATCGCGTTGTCCGAAAGACCGGTGGTCTGGACGAAGGTTATACAAAGCCACTGTTTCGCGAGATGAACGCGAAGACCAAAGAGGTCCTTGGGATCCTGGGGTTGGCCGCCCTCCACGCACCGCTGCTCGCAGTGGCGCCCTGGTTTACCCTCGGAGTGTGGTACTCGGGCGCCAACTACTACTACGTCCACCGCAAGGCTCACTTGGACCCCGAGTGGGCACGAGAAAACCTCCCCTGGCACGCCGATCATCACCTTGGACCCGACCAGGACAAAAACTGGTGCGTCACCAAGCCATGGTTCGACTGGGTGATGAACACCCGCGTCCCCTATGTGGGGACAGCCCGCGAGGCCCTGGATAAGGCGCGAAGCTCAAAAGGCCCAACCGTTCCGCCGATGACCAACGTGACGGCGCAACAATCCGCCGGTGTCCCAAAAGCATCCAGCACATTTGGCTGAGTGACCTCGCACGTGGGACACGACAGATCGGGGCAACTGTGTCAGAGATGTGGGGAGTCAAAGACTCTCACTCCGTAAGGTCATCCATGCGCAATTCTACTCGTTCAATTGTCCCACTCCGAGCCATTTTGTCAGCCCTTGCCCTAGCAAGTTTTGCTTGCAGCCCGCCAGCTCAGAATAACCCAGATGTGATGAGTGTCGGGGACACCGGTGTTGTCGAGACAGATACACCCCCGTCACCAACAGATGCCGGTGGAGGCGTTTGTCCTGGTCCAAACTGTCCAATGGTTACGCAGCTTTCTGTCTCGCAGAACTACTCGTGCGCGCTCTTGGCGATGGGCGAGATTCGGTGCTGGGGCGCAAACTCCGCAGGTCAGCAGGGAGACGGGACGATGATGGATCATACCCGCCCCACAGCTGCGACCTTCATGGGCGCGGTCGAGATCTCCACGGGGTACGAGCATATGTGCGCACGTCGTGCGGACGGGACCGTTTGGTGTTGGGGCGCCGGAACAAATGGGCAACTGGGCAACGGAATGATGAGCAACTCGCTCGCAGCCGTGCAAGTGATGGGCATCAACACCGCGACCAAGATCGTGGCTGGATTATATGCTTCATGTGCGTTGCTGGCCAATCGAACGGTACAATGCTGGGGTCGCGGGACGGACCTTGGCAATGGGACCGGAGCGCAGAGCGCCACGCCGGTGATGGTGCAAAATCTGCCCGACGCGACAGACATCGCGATGGGAAGCTTTGCAACGGGTCCGAGCTCGATGACCACCTGTGCGCTGCGAACGGGCGGCGGTGTTCGATGCTGGGGCAACGGAATGGACGGGCAGATTGGCGACGGAGCCCGCAACAGCGCGCGCAGTGCGACAGACGTCATGGGGATCACAAACGCGCGTGCGCTTGACGTTGGTGGCAGGCACGCATGTGCGGTCCTGATGGACAACACCGTGCGGTGTTGGGGCAATGGCCAATCGGGTGAGCTCGGTGAGGTGGCGATGGAGATTCGCACGATGCCTGTGCCAGTGGTGGGCTTGGCCAACGCGCAGTCGGTCTCGCTCGGGGACTGGTTTTCGTGCGCCATATTGATGGATGGGCTGTTGAGCTGTTGGGGCGAAGGAGGGCGCGCGCAGCTGGGTCGTGGGATGATTCCTGCAGTAGGAATGGGGCGGTTTCCGATGCCGGCTCCGGTGGTCAATCTCACCGCGGTTCGGCTGCACGGTGCGGGAATTGATCACGCCTGCGCCGTCACGGGCGATGGGACAACTTGGTGTTGGGGCGACAACGCAAACGGCGAGCTCGGCGACGGAACCACGTCGGCAGAACGGTTTCCGACGCCTCGACCCGTTCGATGGTAGCGACACAGCGGACTTAAACATCTCGGGGATGGTTTAGAGGCTTTACCCACGAGGGCTTTCGCTTCATGCTCCGCGCCAAATTTCATGGCAACTCAAAGCACTAAGTGGAGTCTCGACTCCGTTCAATCACTTAAAGATCGCCACTTCGTCATCACTGGCGCCAATAGCGGTCTCGGACTTGAGACCGTGCGGCATCTGGCGTCCAAAGGCGCCACGATCACCATGGCGTGCCGAACCATCAGCAAAGCTGAGCCGGTGAAGGCTGAGATTGAGAAGAGCTTCCCAGCTGCGAATATCCAAATTCGCGCGTTGGATCTGACGAGCATTAAATCCATCACGGGATTCGCTGATCATTTGATCGCCGAAGGCAAGTCCATTGACGTCCTGATCAACAACGCAGGGGTTATGGCGCCTCCGTACACGCTCACAGAAGACGGCTTCGAGATGCAGATCGGGACCAATCACTTGGGGCACTTCGCACTCACCGCGCTCTTGTGGCCGTTGCTTAGAAAGGCTCCTCACCCGCGCGTCGTGAGCGTCTCTTCGGTCTATCACAAGCCCGGAAAAATCAACTTCGATGACCTGCACAGCAAAAAGAAGTACCGCAAGTGGGACGCGTACGCGCAGAGCAAGATCGCGAATTTATACTTCACCTACGAGCTCGATCGCCGCGTGAAGGCCGCCAAGCTCGACGTGAAGGTGGTTGCATGTCATCCTGGATATTCAGCCACCAATCTGCAGACAGCTGGCTTGATTCAAGACTCGACTTGGACACAAAAGTTCTTCGCGCTCGGCAACAGGATTGCGGCACAGAGCGCCGCGCAGGGGTCGCTTCCGACGGTGTACGCAGCGGTGGTTGAGTGCGTGGAGGGTGGGCAGTACTTTGGCCCCGATGGCTTTATGGAGC
>JANNCG010000143.1:0-2799 GCA_031386385.1 Myxococcales bacterium | reverse complement strand
TAAACGCGCGAGCGAAAAATAGCTTACGCTTTCACCGGGAGCGCGGAGCCGAATTTCATCTCGACGTAAGCGTCAAACCGCGCGCCAAGTGCACGACCGGGATAAATTGTAGGGGCAAGCCCCGGGCAGCTCAACGCTGTGTTATCCTCACGAAATGAGCGGTTTTTGGAGAGGAAGATTGCAAGTTTTTTTCGCGGTGCTGAGTGCGTGCGTGCTGCCACATTGTTTGGTCGCGCCACATATCATCTCACAGACGACCGTGATTCAGACCACGAGCACCGGCGAGGCTGCGATCTTGGCGCGCCGGGGGCCGCAGGCGTTTGGACGCATGACCGAGACGGGGCAGGTGGCTGTCAGTGGGCAAGTTGCGATCGACGCACCCTTCACTGCAACAGAGACCCGCGCGCAAGGGATCTCCGCGCATCGCGTCCCATGGATAAGCGGCAGCGCTTGGCTCGCGATCGGAATAGAGAACAACTCTGAGATCTCGTTGGGCTGTAGCTTCGGATCCTCTGGCAACGCAGTCCCAATTGCTTCGGATCTTCGAGCGAGCGACACGTTGATGTCGGCCACGGGGGAGTGTCTTCCGGGCGTGCGAACACGGGTGCGGGCGTTGCCGTGGCTGTCGGTGAACGTTGGAGGTGAGCTGGGGTTGCAGTTTTTTCCGTCGCAGCGCTCGCTCGTGAGAACTGACAGTATTGTGTCGGTGTGGAACACCGGAATGGTCGACACCGCAAGCGCCTCGCGGACGTACAACGTGCGCAGTACGGGCGTCGGTCCGTTAGGAAATATCCAGTTCTCGGCCGTCGCAGAGTTGCACCGCATTCTGCAGATCGAGCTTGGTGTCAGCGGTGGTTTTTTTACGAGCGTCAGGGGAGTGTATTCGGGCGGACAAACCTGCCAGCTCTACCAAACTTGCGCCCCATATCACGTCGAAGATCACCTCGGTGTCTCAGGCGCGCCGACCGCAACGGCGTGGACGGGCGTCACCGTGGGCGCGTCACCGGTTCAGTTTGTATTTCGTGCCACGGCCACAGGAGTTTCCGCTGAGGGAAGCACGGGGTCCATCTTCGGTGCCGTCGGTGCCCTGCGAGTGGTCTTTGGCACCCCCACTCAAACGACCACCGAGGCTTCGCAAGAGCCACCCCCACCGCCGCTCGATTCGCCACCAGACGCGCCGCCTAGTGCACCTTCTGCGGCACCACCATCGGCTTCGCAACCAGCTCCGCCCGCTACCGGCTCGACGGGATCCGAAAGCGAAGACAATGAAAGCTAGTCTTCATTTGGTAGCTAAATTCGCGGTTATTTTGTTGATCTCATCGAGCGGCGTGGGCTGCTTTTCTGTCCTCGTGAGCGTTGAAGAAGGACCCGTGCGCCCGGGACCGTCCACCCGCACGTATCCCGACGCGGCGCTTGTTGCTCCTGATGGGCGTGTGTTATCGACGGACGCCGCGCCCGACGTGCCTCGGGTACCCTCTCGTGCAGGACTCCCGTGCATCGACGACACCATGTGCGGGATCCTCACATGCGACACAACCGTCGCGATGGGTATCTGCACGGGCATGTGCAACAACGGCTCTGCAGCAAGCGAAGCTGCACAGTGTGGCGGCTCCGGCGGGACCTGCGTGTCCATTGGTGACGAGCCGATGTCGACAACGCTCTGCACCAAGAGCTGTCGCGCAACCGCAGCGAGCGGCTGTCGTCCAGGCTATGTGTGCACTGGATTCTGGTACACACATGCTGGCGCTATGCCAGACGCGCCAGGTTGTATGCCTCAGTGCAGCGATGATTTGCACTGCAACGCAGGCGAGCGTTGCAACGTCCGCACAGGCGCTTGCGGCATGATGGGCTCGGACCCAACGAAGCTCGCAGACGGTCAAGCATGCACACTGCCGGCGATGGGAGAGCCGAGTCCCTGTCGTGGCATTTGCTTCACAGTAAGCAGCACCGACCGTACCCGTGGTGTCTGTGGGTCATTCATCGATCTCAGCACTGTGATGGAATGCCCCGATGACCCCATGAACGTGCAGCCCCTCGGACGAATGGGCGCGGACAACAAGGGGCTGTGCATCTTTCTCAGCTGCTCAGCAACGAACTGCTGCCCAGAGGGCATGACGTGCCAAGGCGCGGCTGGCGCTGCTGATGGTACCTGCAGCCCCGTTCGCGACCCCATTGCGACTGTCATTGCATGCACAGGTAGCGGCGATGCTGGTGAGGACAGCGGTGTTCGCGATGCCGCGATGAGTCCATCCGATGCTCTGACAGACGCGACTGCATCAGACCATGACGCAGTCTCGATATCTGACATTGGCAATATAGACGGTGAGTAATACGATTTTAATGCTATGCCAACCGAGCTGGCAAAAATCGATCGAGCCAACCGAGGACCTCGTGATACCAGCGGAGGCTGTTCTCGCGCTGCAGAATCCAGTGGTTTTCTCCCGGAAAAACCACCAATCGCGCGGTCACTCCTCGCGCCTTTAGCGCCCCATAAAATCCCAGCCCTTGGCTGTAGGGGACCCGATAGTCCTTCGCTCCGTGCACGACCATGACCGGCGTGCTGACGTTGCCGACATACGTCATCGGGTCGTGCTTGAAAAACTTCGCTTCACATTCGGGCCCAGCCCACGGCCATGCGCCAACCTCCTCGTCAAAGCCCTGCAACACATCGGTCCCGAACATCCCTTGAAAGTCCGTGACGGGCGCGTGTGCGATGGCGCACGCGAATCGTTGCGTCTGTGTGACAAGCCACGCGGCCATGTATCCACCGTAGCTGCCTCCGGCGACCGCAACACGATG